>JAJPJO010000139.1 GCA_021324135.1 Pseudomonadota bacterium | reverse complement strand
ACCTGGCCGGCGAGGGAAGAACCTCAGCATGCCGCTCAGCAGGCAGCGCCTCTTCCCCACGCTGCCGCACCACAAGCGCCGCCACTTCCTCAAACAGGCCAGGCGCCTCCGGCATCGCCGCCTTCTCGAACGCCAGAGACACCTCCATCCTCACCGCCGCAATTGCCTCCGCAAGCATTGCCGCCACAAATGCCGCCACTTCCGCAAATGGAGTCTCCGTACAAGCTGCCTGTTTCTCAAGTATCCGATCACGTGCCTACCAGATTGCAACCCGGCAACATCACGGACGCGCCATCTTTTTCCCTGGCCGAGGAAGTTCCTACCCCATGGGCGAGACAAGATGACGGACTATCATCTACCTACCGGCACGACTGCGGTGAATTGAGCATACCCGACTTTGTAAAAGTGGCCAGCCAGGAAGAGCGCCCTCAGGTTGCCCAATTGAGGGCATCAAGCCAGAAGCGCTCGCTTGGAGATAAGTTGTCCGACTTTTTCAAGGATATTGCCTTTGCATTCAAGCGACTGTTCTCATAGCTCACCACGATCTGAGCAATGCCGGCAAATCATCGCAAACATATGCTCGAGCCAGCACCGCCCATGGTGACACTAACCATCAGCTCGATATGATCTTTGGCAAAAATACCGGGCGCTGATCAAGCGACCATTAGCGATAGAGAGCAGACTCTGGTCGCCCCCTGCGAATGTCCTGACTTTTCTCTGATTGATCTACGTACTTGTCGGTCCATTTCTCCGTCATAAGGAGATCAAGAAACTCTTCGATTGTTTCCGGCACTTCGGCAACCTGGAGAACCCGCCTTCCATCATTATCGGGTCCTGGATACTGATTGAAAATCAAACGATCGATTTCCATGCCCCGGCGATTATAGAAACCCAGCAATGCAAGCCCGATTTCTTTCGAGACAGTCGCTTTGTCCTTCACTTTCCAGTCACGCAGAACCGTGCGGCCGATGCCAATCAAATAATATGCACGTTCCTTTTCGTACTTGGGCTCATCGATGAAAAACGCCCAGGTAGTTTCATCCACGTTATCGAGATATGGTTCACATCTGATTTGAAACAATCTGCTCGAAGCCGACGTGAGCGAGGTCGGTCCAAAACCGGAATTCATAAGGTGGATCTCCAGAACGCGCAGTATGTGCGCATTGAAGCTTATCCCCTTCCTGTCAGCCTGCAATTGCAGCCTTTTCCTGTATTCATCAGGAATGCGAACGCTAATATTTGCTGTCTTTTCGCCCATTTGCGACAACCTACCGCTCATTTGTAGTGAGCAACCGACTGCTTGTAGTTACGCCCCTACAGTTTGTACGCGAACCAATATAACATGTGGGCGGCCCCAGGCGTCAATGGTCTGCGCGAGAGCTTAGACAGCAGCACCCCAGCGGTGTATCCTGTTGAGACTTTTCAGCAGGAAAATAATGACATGACATTTGAATCGGAAGTAAAAACCACTGACAAGCTCAGCGAGGAGCTGCTCGAATCTCTGGACAAACTATTTGGATCACATCCAGGATTCAGGCCGGTCCACGCCAAAGGTGCGATGTGCTCGGGCACATTCACCCCGGCTCCGCAGGCGATCGATCTTACATGCGCGCCTCACGTGCAGAGAGAGTCTACTCCGGTGCTGATGCGATTCTCAAATTTTGCCGGCATTCCCAATGTGGCGGACAACGATCCCAACGGTGCTGGACCGCGCGGGGTTGCCGTAAGGTTTCAGCTGGCTGAGCATGTTCATACAGACATTGTCGGTCATTCACACGATGGTTTTCCAACCCGAACCGGAGAGGAATTTCTCGATCTTGCCAGAGCCCTGGCAGCCAGTGGACCCGATGCAGCTAAACCGACAGCCCTGGACAATTTTTTTGCCACGCATCCCATCGCCAAGAAATTTCTTCAAGCGCCCAAGCCGATTCCAGTCAGTTTTGCTCATGAATCGTTTTTCGCAGTCACTGCCTTCAAGTTTAGAAACAAGCATGGTCTGAGTCGATTCGGTCGCTTCAGAATCATTCCAGTCGCCGGTAACAAGTACCTGGATGATGCTGCGGCTGCCACCAGAGATCAAAATTTCCTCTTCGACGAGCTTAGCGACAGGTTGCTGCGCGAGCCAATTAAGTTTCGCATCGTAGTTCAACTGGCAGGCGACGGAGATGCAATTTCAGACTCTACGGCCATCTGGCCGGAGGAGCGCACGCTGCACGAGTTCGGAACAATAAGTCTGACCAAACGCGCAGATGACAACGATCCGGAAATTCGTAAAATCATTTTTGATCCAATTCCTCGAGTCGATGGCATAGATCCGTCCGATGATCCGCTGATTGAAATAAGATCCGCCATTTACCTGCTCAGCGGAAGAAGGCGTCGAAAACAGGCAGTTGAGATGCACGGATAATCTTCGCCATGCGTACAATTCAGACGAGAGACATCAGCGACGAGCAGCTCGAATTCCTCGTGAACCAGCTCGGAGGGCGGCAGTATGTATCCGCCCAATTCTTGCGCTACTGCAAAGATCTTGAGCGGGCCATCGGCCATCCTGCAAGCCAGGGCGGCAAGTTGGATGAAGATCAAGTCTTCACCTATTTGACCAAGTGCAGGGAGTTTTTGGAGGACTTCGGCAAGAAACTGGCGAGTTCATACACCCCCGTGCGCTGGCTCTGGTATCTGAGAAGATTACCCAGAGCGATTACTGCCGGATCGCTTCGAACAACAGGACCATACGATCTATTGCTCAGCGAAATGATCGCCAACATTTATGGTGCCGATGCGAATCGAAACGCCATAATGAACAGAGCTGGTCAGATGTATTTCGACATTAATGATGTCGTGGCCAAAAGAGTTCTGAATCTGTGCACATGCGCGATTCTGTTAGCACACGTGCATGCCATGATCAGGTGGTGCGGAAAGGGTGTTCATTTCACCGCCGGCAGAACCTGTATTCCGGATCCCAAAGCCACGGAGCAAGAGAGAAATGCGGTCAGTTTGTACGACCGCCGCATCGAAGCGCTCGGCACGTCACGCATGGCACTGGGCATCGCCGGAACGATACTTACAGAACCAACCGATGCACTGCAGGGGAAGAGAGATTTCGATTTCCTCGCGCTTCTGGCAAATGAAGAACGTTCTATAAATTTGCCCATCGCTGACGGCATTGCAGAGCCAGTAATGCTGCGCTACACGCCTGTATATTACTCCCTGGTTCAGCTTCATGAGTTGAATGCAAAAGTAGGACGATCGTGGTGGCATCCAAAAGCCGGTCACCTGTTAACTCTTTTAAGGCTGTGGGCGTTTCTGCTTCCGGACATGCCCAGACAGTTGCGTTCGTTAATCCAATATGGCTATCTGCCCGTGCACAAAGAACGAATAGAGCAAATCGTTTCAGATCAATACAATTCAAATTTGCATTTGTTCGGGGAAATTCTCAACGGCGTCGAAATTCCAAGAAGCGCAGAAGAGCTGAAATCGGGTTTGAGCAGTTTTTGCGGATCGCTCTGGCCGCTGAAGGCAGGTGGGCTAGTGCATGAGGTGGGAGATCAATGGCTAATCGATTTTCAGAAGGCCACCGGAGTTCTGCCGGATGCTTTCGAGTTTCCCCGAGATGAGGTCGCCGGCAATGCCCGAGCTGCACATTTTGAATCAGTAGTCCAGAGCGTAATCGATCGTTCGCAGTGGTGTCCGCCGCCTGAGATTGCCGCACTGGCGCGCGTGCAATTGCAACGCGACGGCCAATTCTGGACGGATCTTGATGCCATAGGTGCACATGAGGATAAGCTGTTAATCGTCGATTGCATTAGCCTGTTGCATGACTCCACATATGATACCGGGCATCCAACGAAGATCCGCTCAGCTTATGAAAGGATAGAGCAAAAACTACGCAAGTGGCAGCAGAGAGCAGACGAGCTGAGAATGCGACCCGAGATCAATGGCCAAGATCTAAGCAAATACAAAATCATCCCCCTGGTCTGCACACCCTATCCGTTCTACACCCCAAAGGGACCGTGCACCGATGAAGTGGCAAGCGGCTTGCTGGCTGTCGCCTCTATTCAAGAGCTCGATGCCTGGCTGCAAAAGAACCAAGCAGATCCTGGTGGCACTTCGTAATTCCACGAAGTGACAAGAGCGGCGATTTATTGTTCAATATCATGCTCCCTTGCTGCACCCACCTAAAACTATGAAAAGCGAAGCATCAGTTCGCCCTGATGATCTATTGCGTTCCATAACGGAAGGCAATTCCGATCATGAATCCTGGTTAGACAAAGCTCGCCGTGAGGCCGGTCTGATCAAAGAAGGAGCCTCCGGGTTCAAGGACGCCTTTGAGCAATCAACTTCGAAAAAAGAGCTTCCAAAAACAATGGTGGAGCTCGGCGTCGCCGCCGCTGCCGGTGTGACGCTAGCCTACCTGACTCGCGGTCAGGGTCTGATCAAGCTTGCGGCTGAAACGCTGGAGATTGCAGGAACAGCAGCAGCAGCAAAAGATGGTCTTGTGCATGGAAAGGAAACAGCGGTGGCGATGGACGATGCCTGGCACTCCCCTAAGAATTGGAATGAAGATGCAGCAGTAATGAGAAAGAGCGTCGGGCGGTTTGCTTTCGACACGACGCTCGCTTCAGCAGGTGGACTGACAGGATCGATCGCCGGACATTTCGCTTTCAAGCCTGAAATTCCGCCGCGATTTTTCGATCAATTCGACTACAAAACAGGCATTCGGCACGATTATTACAACGCCTTCAATCCAGCCGAATTCAAGACCAACGTTGTGCTCGACAATGGCAAAAAGATGCCGGCCAAGATAGTCGAAAACGCGCGAACCAGTCTTCCGGAGCAACTCGGGAAAGTAAGAACATACACGAAATATTGGGAAGATGAGATAGCGTTGCATGAAAGCACAAACAACACCAAGCTGGATGCTACGGGAATCAAGAACTTCTTTGTAAACAGCAGACCCCGTGCCCGCAAGCTGGACGGAGTAGCAGCAGACATTCGCAATTTCGCCGATAAGGACCTCGGAGATCCGAATGTTCTCAATCAGCTTGTCGATAAGTTTCAAACGAGCCGGCGATTGATTTACGGCAACGATCCGCACCAGGCACGCCGGCTGATCTTCGGACCGGATGCGCAGCCTGGCGAATTTCAAAGCAAGCTTGAGCGCCTGGCGGCCAGTTTCCATCCATTCCGCCATGCCTGATCGCCTAGGATTTATTTGTTCATCCCCCTCGGCAAACAATTGAGATATGGTATTACTTTTGGTGCCGGCCCCGCCGCTTGCCCGTCCTCTTCTGTCCTTTCCCTTTGTTTGTGCTCGCGTCCTGCTTTGAAGAATCACCGCCGGCATTATCTGCGGTAACCGGCTTTTGCTGCGGATCGGGATGGAAGGCTTGACGAGAATTAAGCATAATTATTATGCCAACAACAATCATGAAGACACCAGCAAAAAATCCTCCGGCCAACATGTAAAGCCGCCGTTTCGACGGAGCTTTCAGCTTAACGTCCTGGCTAATCGATTTTTTCTCATATGACTCCGGAGTCGCTTTGTTGCGCTTCAGGCTGCGAAGCTCCTTTTGCTCCTCTCTCGATAGCGAATAATCCTTCGGCTCATCATCAGTGGCTTCCGGGGAACCCGACATTTCAGGCGGAAGACCGTCAAGTTGCACGTCACATTGCACAGATGCATACCAGAACTCTACCGCTTTTTTGAACTGCTCGGCTGACTGCCAGCGTTTTTGCGGCTCGGTTTCCAGAGCCTTGAAAATGATCTCATTAAGGACGGACATATTGTGTATATTCGAGACGAAGTCACTGATCGGCTTAGGCATTGTGTAAGGATCGCAATGCGCCCGCATAATTTCGCGAACACCGCCCTTAAAATACGGCGGT
>JAJPJO010000290.1 GCA_021324135.1 Pseudomonadota bacterium | reverse complement strand
CGACATAGCGCGCGATCTGGAAGAACGCGCCAGCAAGCTCGGGGTTAGTGTCGACGTGCTCCTTAAGGACTTTATTTTGCGGGCGTTAAGCAAAGACATAAAAAGGCGCATCAGGTTTCATTGAGCCAGGTCAAACAAATCAAATGGCGCTTGTGCAGAAAGAGAATCAGCGACCGCCTTCTGCCAAACAAGAATCGATAGCCACCAATAGCATTCCAGGTTTTTGGTTGCCACGCAAAAACAAAGAACGCGGCTCTGAAGCCAAAGCCCGCGATGGGAGCGCGGCTTAAGGAGCCAACAATATGACGGCAGCGATTTTCCCAACACTCCATCATGCGGAGATTGACGTTGAATAGACGTTGCTTTGCGCGTTGTGCTTGGAGTGATCATACAAGTTGGGCAGTAGCACAAATCCCGTAACATGTGACAGGAACAAACAACCAGAAATCAAGCCATTTTGATCACCACGGCGAGCATTTGCAATGCTCCTGGCCGCCACATACGTTTGACGCCTCAGAGTGTTTCACGTCATTACGCACGTGCTGGACTCTGATGTTCCGCCCATTACCAGCAGTCATCTGGAAGCTTTTCGAGATTGGGCAGCGAGCCATGCGCGCGAACAGATACATAAGGAGAATCCCAAGCCGGCCAGCTGAATGTAGTGCTTGCAATTATGTTTGCTCCTCACTTGACTGTTCCGTGCACATTGCATGCGAGCAGGCGCAAGGACCGTCCTCTTTGCGCTCGTCAATCAACCTGCATTCTTCCGAGCAATATTCTTCGCTCACTGCAACGCGGCAAGTGCAAGACGGCGTGTTGCAGTAAATTTCCTCAGGTCCAAGCTTCTTGTGCATATAATCACCTCCCAACGTAAGATGCGCCTCGGGTTCCGCTGGCAAGACAAAGTAAAACGTCGCGCCATTTTGCCCGTCTGACTCTGCCCAAATTCGGCCCGAATGACGATCAATAATGCGCTTGCACAATGCCAATCCGAGCCCGCTCCCTGGAAAGTCCGCTTTTGCATGCAGGCGCTGAAAGCGGCGGAAAAGCCGATCGACATAATTCATGTCGAAGCCGACACCATTGTCGCGAACACAGAAGATCCACTCGTTTGCTTGTGTTGATGCAGCGATTTCAATTCGCGGCCGAGCTCTACAGAATTTCAAACTGTTTGAGAGCAGGTTTTGAAAGAGCAAAGTCAGCAATGGTCGATTGCCTCTTATCGTCGGCAGATCGCTCATTCTGATTTCGGCGCATTTTGTATCGATCTGAGTTCTTAAGTTAGAAACCGCATCGTCAACGCAGTCGCGGCTGTTTATTACTTCGAATATGACATCTTGAGATTCAACACGCGAAAGCGTTAGCAGTGCCTGAATGAGAATAGACATGCGCTCCGAGGCGCACATCGCTTCATTCAGCCACTCAATAGCTTCCCCCGGAAGCTCCGCGCCGTGCTTGTTCTGGATCAGTGACAAGAATCCGGTAATCGCGCGCAGCGGTTCCTGCAAGTCGTGCGCTGCCAGATACGCAAAGTGAGCCAGATCATCATTAGACCGTGTCAACCGGTCAATTCTTTGTTCCAGCTTGCCTGTTTCGTTCATGGCCAGAAAAATGATCAAGCAGGACCAAAAACGTTAGGCGCCACCATATTCAGTGGCGCCCTCTAGCGAGTCCTTCAAGGCGTGGCTTTTTCTGAACCCTGCCAAATGTTACGTCATAAAGATGGGATCTAAAGCCATCCCCTGTTGCCAAAATCTTGGCTCTGTCAGAGGTCCACGCCGCCAGGACGTATACTCTTTTGACTTTTCGTTCCAAGTTCCATTATTGAAAATCTAGCTGCTTACCGGCAAGAGTTTAATGGATTTTTAAGTTTCTGTTTTTCTGTGTGATCCCGCTTTGCAGGCTGCTCAGCAGTCTCAATTTGAATCCGACTACCATAGCCTTTTTAGACCGAGAGCATATTTAAGCTCGTAATCGTCGGCTTGAGTCAAAGAGGGGAAACAACGCGTGCCACCACTCCCGTTAGCAATCGCAACCATTGGTGTTTTGCGTATGCGATCTCTCTTCGCTCGCATTGGGTCTTGGACAACATCAACGGTTTCCAAATCAAAATCATCAAACTCAAGAGACTTCAGACGCCGCACCCAAAACTTGAGATACCTAGAAGTATCAAAGGTTTTGCGCCCGAAAACTTGTGATACCGGGAGGGAATCGTGCTAGGATGGCGCGCAAATTTCTTGTGATACCGGGAAGGACACTCAACGCTTGAAAACCGCCCTCTTGAAAGCCTCAAATGATCGTTTCCAGAAATACCTGTCGTGGCTGGATAGGCAGCCGTTATCCGATCAGACCAGAAGAGCCTACCGGTCAAGAATAAATCACTTCCTGGGCTTCCTGGGCACCTCTGGTGAAGACGTTCGCGTGCTTGTTCAAACCGAGCGCGAACGCGCGCATGTCCTTCGCGAATACAAGCGATATCTCAAGCAAGATTTGAGATCGAGTCCGGCGACTGTGAATGCTTACCTGACGGCCATCGATCACTTCTTTCAATTCCTCGGCGCTAAACCCGGCCGCGTCAAGGTTGCTCGTGAAGACCTGCCACAAGAGGCGCCACGCGCGTTGACGAAAGAGGAGCAAAAGCGTTTCTTGCGCGCAGTCGTTGCATGCCGCAGGAGCAAGGATCGTGCGGTAGCTCTCCTGCTGTTTTACACCGGCATCAGGATCAGTGAGTGCGCAGCCCTCAAAGAGCATGATGTTTCAGTCGCCGGCAGAAAGAATCGCGTGATTATTCGCAATGGAAAAGGTGATCGCTACCGCGAAATCCCACTGAATGCAGAAGCCAGAGAAGCGCTCAGTCAGTGGATTGGCGAAAGGAATGAAAAGTATGACGGCAAGCAGGCTGATGATTCTTTGTTCTTAAATCCGCAGGGAAAAGGGCTTTCCACTGCCAGTTTGGATTTGATTGTAAGAAAGATCGGACAGAGTTGCGGACTCACACTTTCGGCTCACGTGCTCAGACACACGTGCCTGACTAACCTGGTGCGGAACGGAAACGATCTTGTCGTAGTTGCTGAAATCGGTGGACACAAGCGGTTGGAAACGACCAGGCGGTACACGCTACCGACGCAGTCCGACAAAGAGCGCGCTGTTGATGGGCTGGTTTAGAATTACTGCAGGAGGCGTGGGCAATGATCAGAATTCTTATAGCAGCACTGCTGGCAGTCGTCTTGCAGTTCTCGGTAAACGCAGAAGACCAGCGTTCGGCGACGGTGCAGAAGCTCTATGAATTCTCACAAGATGTGCTCAGCGAGAAGCTCACGCCAGTGAGAGGCGGCACCAAGGCCAAACCGCTCGGATGTTATCTCGGGAGCAAAGACGATATTCAATTCCGCTCTGGCTACAAAGATGTGGAGCCTCGAACCCAGTGTGAATGGGCTTATGACCTTAACCAGTTCATCCTGACGAACGGCGGCGGTTGGGACAACTTTCAAAAGTACAGCAAGGAAAATCCGCCCTCATCGGACACGAACACGCTATTGGATACAAGCATTCGCAGCTATGCCGGCGGAAAAGATCCGAAGGATGCGTGGGAGAGGGCTCACATTCCATACGACAAGCAAGCCGCTTTTGCCGATAAGTGGTGGAAAAACAATAGCCGCGCTTACAGCTCCGCAGTCGTACCTCCCAAGGACTGGTGGCTGCATGATGCCGTTGTGGACGGCAACAACCTCTGGACACGCTACGAGATGATCAACGGCAAAGGCAGTTCTGACTACATACTCTGGCGCGATTCCGAGCTGGCGAAATTGCTCAAAAAACAGTGAGATTCTGAAACCTCTGACCGATTGAGGCTTTCGAGCATTTTCGGTCTCAGTTTCGCGTCTAATATTACGTAAGATACGTAATTTACAATTATTACGTAATACGTAAATTACGAAATTATGGTAAAATCGGGCAAAAGATGGAGGAATGGCACATGGGACGGCGCGGATCGATAACCGAAGAACAGGTTTTTGAAGCAGCAGACGCTTTGATCGCTCAGGGCAAGGAGGTTACACCGACAGCCCTTCTCGGCTCTTTGGGCAGCGGCAGTTTTACAACCATCTACAAGCACCTCTCTGCCTGGGAGGCTTCCAGAGCAACGGCCGTTACAGACCGGGCAGCCGTTATTCCTGATACCGTTCTGTCGGCCTTTGGAGCTGCCTGGCGAGCTGCGTCAGCCGAGGCTGGCAAAGAAGTCCTTGCCGTCAAGGAACAGGCTGCCGAAGACGTGGCGGCAGCAAAAGCGCAGTTTCAGGAGGCTCTTGAAACAATCGAGCGCCTGGAGGCGGAAAGCGAGGCAGATGCAACCCGCATCGATTCTCTGTCGGCGAAGATTGCCGAACTGGAGAAAGCACTGCATCAATCAGAGAATGAGAGGGCTGCTCTCAAAGCGACTTCCGAGCAATTGCAGCACCAGGTGAAGGCTCAAGAATCAGAGATAGCACGGGCGCACAAAGAGACCGAGTCTGAGCGCAAGCGCCACCAGGAAGAACTGACAGAAGCCCGCAAGGATAAGGACGCTGCGATCAAAGAAGCCGCCGAATTGCGCGGGAAGGCTGCCACCCTTGAAGCGCAGAACAAGGATCTGTTAACTCGCTTGTCCGAACGCGACGACAAGCCGAAAAACCGCTAGGGCTACTAGTCACCGGTTGATGGCGACGGAGTAGTTTGCTGATCCGACTTGTATTTCTTCATCAACTCGGAAAGACTTGATGTACCTGATGATGGCGTGGATAGCGAGTCTAGCCCGCCATACTTCTTGTCAAAGAAAGACTTTGTAGCCGGAGTTGTGGTTGATGGCTCCGCATACTTGTTCATCATCTCCGAGAGACTTGGCGTTGATGTGGACGGTGTAGACAAGCCGTCGAGCCCTTTGCGCTTGAAAAACGACGGCGTTGTCGATGGTGGAAACAAAGTATTATTTGGGTCGGCTGGCGCTGCAAACGGTGATGAATTGCTGGGAATCAATGGCACACTCTGATTGCCTCCGGTTATCGGTGATACCAGGGAAGGTGCCACCTGCGGTGGAGTCTCGCCGGTGAGTTTGGCCAATTTTTCCTGGGCATACTTCAACCCGGACTGACCTTCAGCCAGGTTCTTCTGCCTGAAGTCTCGCATTTCACGGAGCCTGACTTTTTCGTATTCGCTAATACTCGGGTCAGCGATTTTGATTTCCAGATTCGTCAACTCGCTGTTGCAGTGCTCGATGACCTTCTGGTACTTGTCGATTTCCAGCTTGGTGAAATACACGTCGTCATCGTGTTGTTTCTGTTCGCGCTGCTTCCGTTTCTCTTCTTCCTCATCCATAGCCTTCTTCCAGGACGTGGGATTGCCGCCCGGAAAGCGGTATTCAGGCGGAATGTACGGCTCGGGCGTAGTGGTAATTGGATTGTTATTAGTTGGCGCTGGATTGCTTTGCGTAGAATGCTGCCATTTCCAGCTCATGTCCTTCCACCAGGTCTTGGCTCCAATAGCCATGGTGCCGAAGATCTCCAGCACGATAAAAGCAACGATGAGCCCGATAGAGATTTGCCATCTCAGCTTTTCATCTTGCAACGCGGCTTGCTGCTGCATCGCCGATTCCATGGTTTGCTTGGAAGTCTGTTGCGTGTACTGTTCCTGCTGACGCTTGGCGTTTGCTTCCGCTTCTTCTCTTGCTTTGCGCTCCGCATCGCGCTTCTTTGCTGCCTGCTCTTCCTGGTATTTGTCGTCGGCAGTCTTGCTTCGGTGATAGTTGGGTCCAGGTCCAGGACCGGCGCTTGCACTCGATGAGCCTCTGGCTCCAGCACCGGCAGTTGCTCCAGGGCCCGCCTGGCAGTCGCAGCCGGTCGCTCTGTGTCCTCCGTTTGTACCGAAGTGTTTGGTCAAAACGTCTTTAGCGTTGTTGATCTTCTTAAGCTCTTCTTCGGCGAACTCCTTGTGGTCAGGGGTTGGCGCGCGATCAGGATGCCAGACCATGATCAGCCTCTTGTAGCGGCGCATGATCGATTCCATCGAAGAGCCTGGGTCTAAGCCGAGCACGGCGTATGCTTTGTGTAACTCGTTCATTTGAACACCGCCGTCATGATGCTGGAGCCCAGCGATAGAACCCCCAGGGCACCGAGTCCCACGAGCCACCAGGGCGGAGCCGGAATCTTGGTATCGGCAGGCTGTCCACGATCAGTGCCAGGGCCTAGGGTCGCCTCAACCCGGTTTATAAGCCCGCTTACGATGTGATCGCATGCGTACCATTGCGCGCCTTCCACGCGCGGGTGAAAGTCAAATTGAACAATTGTTGTGTCGTTCCCCGTGTCCTTGAATTGCACTTCCATCTCCAGGAGCCGCTGTACACGCTCTTTGCGTGTGTGGATGTTCTGAAGATTCGTGCCTTCAACCTTTGTTTCCTCATCGGTGAAACGAAGCGAAGCCAGGATACGGCGCTGGTTTACGTCGGCTGTTGATACGTGCCACTTGTCGCCGAAGTTGTAGCTGACATCGGAAATGATGTCGCGGATCTGCGCGAATGCCTGTTTTATAGGCGTTTTGTATTCCTTCGGAACCGGATGCAAGAAGTTGTAGCGCGATACTCCGGCATGATGGAAGAACGGCCACGCTGCCCAGATAGCGGCGATCAGCCCCGGCAGACATCCTGCAGTATTGTCCGGCTTGGTGATGGCCTCGCTGGTGTATGCGCTCACCAGCAAGAAGATGAATATCCCCAGTCCTATTCCTACAGCTGCCATACGTCACCTACATCTGGAGGGTTGTCGTCCTCCTTGTCCTTGGGGGGAAGCTTCCTTTTCAGATCGTCCTCCTTTGCCGGTTTCTCTACCTTTGGCGTGCCGCGGTCCCGGTCGTTTCTACCAGTATTTTGCGGTTTATTAGGGCGACGTTTCTTGCCTGCCGGCGGCGGATTGTCTTCCTGCTGGTTCTGTTGT
>JAJPJO010000569.1 GCA_021324135.1 Pseudomonadota bacterium | reverse complement strand
TATGAGTGCCTCCCTGGAGAACAACGGACGAAGGTTGAGAAGCACACATCAGTGCAGGCAGGATAGTTTGCAAAACGAGCATGGTACTACCGGCGGTTCCGGTTGAGAAAAAGAAGTTCCCGGGAACAACTTCATGAGGGATAAAACGAAACTCGGATGAGCCCAGTTGCGCGCCCTCGACTTCAGCAGAGCAAACAGCCGCCGCCGCCTTGACGGCAGTAAGATGCTGAGCCAACAAGCCCGGCTTTTGCCTGTTCGCCCTCACTCTTGAAATGGTAAAGGGCTTGCCGGTCACCATGGATAGTGCCAGCGAAGTTCGTACGATTTGACCGCCGCCTTCGCCAAAGGATCCGTCGATTTCAATCATGGATCCAGTATAACCGATGCTTGATTCTCCAGATGCTGGGCTTCTTTCATCAGCCCGCGTTCAGCCAGGATGCGGCTCACTGCCAGAGCGCTTTGCAGAGCCGCTTTTCGATCTGCTCCAAATATGTGCTGCATCAAGGTGATGATTTGAATACTGGCCAGATCGGCCCCCGACGCATCGTTTTTCTCGAGGGCGGCCGATAAGGCCGATACCAGACCTGATGTGACTCCGGATGTGGTGCCGATATGCCGCTTCAATACTTGCTGCAGCTCCAGCGCTACGAAAGGCTTCGACAGGTAATCGTCCATACCGGAGGCAAGACAAAATTCTCGATCTCCGCTCATCACGGAGGCGGTAACGGCGATAATCGGAGTGTGCTTGCCTCGCTTATCATCGACTTCTCGCATGCGCTGCATGCATTCGATGCCGTCTATTTCAGGCATGCGCCAATCCATCAACACTGCCCCAAATCCGTCTGTGGCCGAGAAAATATCCAGCGCTTCATGACCGCTGTCAATGCAACAGCTCAAATATCCGAATTTGTCGAGAAGCAGTTCGCACACTTTCAGGTGAACTGCATTATCGTCAACAACCAGGACAAGAGGTTTACTCATAAGCTATTCTTCACGGAGCTTTCGCCTGAGATGGGCTTGGAGCAATGGTTTGCTCGATGCACAAATTGATTGGGTCAATTAAATTATAAGCTTCATCTAGTATCAATTTGTAGCACCGAACAGGCTTTCAAAGGCATTGTAAGCCTGGTGAAAGTGGTGGCATTTTAGAATTAGGATTATAGCGTCCGTTGTTATAGGCGAAACATTGAGTAGAACGGACTATGACCAAAATTCTTGTAGTCGATGATCTCGAATCGCATCTCTATCTGGCTAAGAGTCTTCTGGAGCCGAACGGCTACGAAGTCGTCATAGCCGGCAGCCGAGACGAAGCTCTGCATGCTCTGCGCAACAAAGGTCCTTTCGATCTGATCATTAGCGACATCGGCATGCCTCAGGGAAACGGTTTTGATTTTATTGCAAAAGTGAAGTCTGATGAGCGATTCCGCGACATTCCTTTTGTGTTTATAACCGCCACTTACTGGGAGGGCAGCGACAAAAAGAAAGCCCAGGAGCTAGGGGCGGCGAAATTGATCTTTCGCCCCATGGAAGCGCGCGCAATTTTGACCGAGATCGAGGAAGTTCTACCTCCGGAGAAGAGGGCGAAGCCCTTCCAAAACTCGAATGACTGAGGATGATTTGCAGCGATTGCAGCTGTTAGAGCAGGCGATCAACGAATCGCCCGAGGGCTTTTTAGTCTTCAACAACGATGGAGAGCTGATTTTGTTCAACAAGGCGGCAGAGAGAATTGTCGGCTTTGCTGCCAATGTGGCACCGGAAAAATTTTGCCAGCTCTATGGGCTCAAAAAGGCTGATGGGGCCCCGCTTACCTGGCGTGAAGATCCGAGCTATCGAGCCTTGCAGGGGCAGAAGGTGATCGATTACGAAATCCAGGTCAAAAACCCGGCGGTTGGAGAGAAATGGATCAGTGTCACTGCCAATCCCCTGATGTGCAATGGCGAGCAGCAAGGAGCCATCACTATCTTTCGAGATATTACTGAAGGCAAAAACCGTCAGCGTCAGGTTGAGGAGCTGGTGAGAGAGAAAACTGCTGAATCGGAAACAGCAAGAGAAAGAGCTGAGTTGTACAAGCTCATGGCCGAGAATATAAGCGATTATGCCATTTGTATGCTTGCTGCCGACGGCACAGTACTGACATGGAACGAAGGCGGCATGAGGATTGTAGGATACATGCCGGATGAAGTGATCGGCAAGCATTTTTCGTTGTTCTACGATCAGGAAGCCAGAGCCAAGAACCATCCACAACACGAGCTCGACACGGCAATTAGAGAAGGTCGTTATGAGGAGGAAGGCTGGCGGGTTCGCAAGGACGGATCGACTTATTGGGCCAATGTCGTGATCAACGCAATCAAGAAGCCCGATGGAACATTGTTGGGGTTCTCCAAAGTAGTTCGTGATTTAACTGAATTCAAACGCCTCGAGTCCGAGAAAGCCCAGACAAAGGCCGAACTCGAAAGGACGAACACAACTCTGGCAAAGACGAACGCCGAGCTCGAGCAAGCGGGAAAAGCCAAGGATATCTTTCTGGCTACGATGAGCCATGAATTGCGAACACCACTGAATTCGATTCTGGGTTTCAACGACATCATGCTTTTGGGCTATTCCGGCCCGCTCACAGAAACGCAAGTCAAGCAAGCAAACTACATCAAGTCATCAGCCGCGCATCTTCTCTCTTTGATTAACGACATACTCGATCTGGCCAAAGTCGAAAGCGGCAAAATGGAGCTTCATCCGACGCCGATAGAGGTTACGCGTATGGTATCGGATGTGGCATCGGAGCTTGAGGCAATGGCCGAGCACAAGAGCCTGTATCTTCACGTCAATTCGAACGGACCAGTGCCTCAAGCGCTCGCAGACGAGCGCGCCCTCCGCCAGATAGTGACGAACTTGATTTCCAATGCCATCAAGTTCACCGATAGTGGTGGCATCGATGTGGATTGTGCTGCGGCGAACGGCAAAGTGATAGTTCGTGTCAAAGATACAGGCATCGGCATTTGCGAAGAAGATCAGAGCAAACTTTTCCAAGGATTCGTTCAACTAGCGCGATCCGATCGCAAACAAGAAGGAACCGGACTGGGTCTCGCTCTGAGCAAACGATTGGCTGAACTCATGCATGGCGAGATCACTTTGTCCAGCCAAATCGGCGCCGGCAGCTGTTTTACTCTTTCCTTACCGGCTGAGATCTCTGATTGATAACCACATACCCTGTAAATTCCAGGGCTTGATCAAAGAGGATGTGTAATCGTGGCTAGCGTTCTATTAATCGAAGATAACGAGATGAACAGCGAGCTTGTAAAATTCTTGCTCGAAGCTGAAGGGCACCGGTGTACTGCAGCTGAGAATGGCATTGATGGAGTCGAGCTGGCGAAGAGCAACAGCTTTGATGTCATTCTGCTCGACATTCAGCTGCCCAAGATCGACGGCTATGGGGTTTTGCGGCTGCTCAAAGAAGCCGTGCCGTCAATGCCGGTAATTGCCGTTTCATCCTATGCCATGGTCGGTGACTGCGAGCGCGCAATGCAAGCCGGTTTTGATGGCTATATCTCAAAGCCGATCAAAGCAAAAACTTTCGTCAAGCAGGTTATGACGTTGGCCGGGCTTGACACGGGCACCTGAGCCGTTTTTTCAAACTGGAGCATCAAGACGGCATTCGGTCTGCCTGGTTCCACTAAGCGCTTGTGATGTTGAGCCCACAAAGATAGCGGATTGAGAACCGCGAAAGGCTTGACTGGGAGCGGAGCTTGCCCACGTCTTTTTTTGTTCATTGTGAAGCGGTCCTTGTGAGATCCGGGAACTAACAAGGCGGCGTGCCGTCGGGGGCAGAACGAAAAATGCAAGGAGCGACGCCGATGTATCCCGATGAGTCCACAAATAAACAACCATTGAGAGAGCTGGGATGGCTGGCGCATTATTTTGAGGAGCATAGCCGCGAAGACCTTGCCCAGGAGATCTTCGAGAAGGTGAGGCGATTGCGGCAACAAGCGCAGGAATCGCTGCAAAACGACTCCAACGTGGTGCCGATGAAGAGACGGCGAGGCGAGTCCAGGAGGACGAGCGACGCGGCTCTGGACCAACCCAGGGACGGAAGTTGAGGCATCACTTTATGTCGGTGGGTTTAACGGGCGCCGCTTGGGATGGGACATGAGACCATCGGGCGTCAAATAGCATTTCTCTTCCTCGCACCAGACAATTTGCTCGACGAGATCGTCGGGGTCGTCGACGATGGTCAATAGATTCAATTCATCAGGCGAGATGAAGCCGCGGTTAACCACGTCTGTTTTCAACCAATCGATCATGGGACGCCAGAATTTTGAATCGACCAGAAACATGGGAAAGCGTTTGATGCGGTCCGTTTGAATCAAGGTAACTGCCTCGAACAGCTCATCGAGGCTGCCGAAGCCGCCGGGCAATATGACGAAAGCGACGGCATACTTGACGAACATCAGCTTGCGCAAAAAGAAATAGCGGAAGTCGAGAGAAACAGTCTGGTAGGGGTTTGGCGCCTGCTCGCGAGGGAGCTCAATATTCAATCCCACGGACGTGCCACCGGCAGCGACGGCGCCTTTATTGCCACCTTCCATGACACCAGGTCCGCCGCCGGTTATGACTGCAAAGCCGCGCTCCGCCAGCTTCCTCGAAATTGTCTCTGCCAGGAGATACTCCGGATCGCTTGGTTTGCAGCGGGCCGTTCCAAACATCGAAACCGCCGGACCGATTTTGGAAAGTTCGTCGAATCCCTCAACCAGCTCAGCCATCATTCGAAAGATGCGCCATGTATCCTTGACTGTCATTTCGTCAAGAACAAATCTCGTATCGGGCATTTCGGTCACTCTCCTTTTCGGTCTCTGGTACTCATGCGCTGCGCCGCTCAATTCAACTGGACAGAAACAATTCCAGAGCGTTTCTGTCTTTGACTTGACCTGTCTTGACCAGGTCTTCGAGTCGGGTTAATTGGTTTCGTTTGTCAATCAAATAAGTGGTCGAGTGGTGGCGCAGGCGCCTTATGTCCTTTTCGATCAGAAAGGGCTTCACTCTCATCTCGTTTGCCACGCGATTGACGAGCTCGTTGAAAGGCAGCTCCCGGCGTTTGACGCCAGGGGCCCAGGGCAGCTTCGACTGAGCATGATCGCAAATCGATTTGATTTCGATAAATCTCGAGAGGAAAGTTTGCAGCGTGGCGATCACTTTCAGGGCCGGTTGTTTGGCCATCAGATCATTTATGCTGATCAGCGCTTCTGATGAGCGTCCTTCCAGCCAATGATCGAGCAGCGAGAAAACGTGAGAGTGGTGCGGACTGAGCTCGACTACAGCCGCATAACTGATGTGTGTTTTAGGCAAAATGAAAGTGGCTGCCTTTTCTATTTCTTGTGCGATCTGGCGGAGATTGGCTTCAGTGCCATCGAGAAGGTAAGCGATCGCTGCATCGTCTATGGTGGCATTGCGGGCTTTGGCTTCTTTGCGAACCCAGGTCTCCAGTTTGGGATTGCTTGATCCCATGTAGTACTTGATCTTCGGAAATTCCTCTAATTGAGCGTGTTTTGCTACTGCCTTCGATAGCTTCAGATTAGAGTCGAAGTTGAACGGACAGGCGAAAATCAGATGTGTATTTGGATGAACAGATGCCATCGCCTCCTCGAGCAGCTCCAGCTGTTTTGCGGTTACAGAGCCGCCTTCGTTCTTGTCCTTGCTTTTGCTCGAGCGGGTCGATGCCGACGATTTTCTTGTGAAGAAATCGCATTTATCAAAAACGATCACTTTGTTTCCCGGACCGAATGGAACGCTCAGGGCATGGTCGAGCACATCAGTGACATTTGGGCACTCGATTTTCAAATAGTTGAATGATGCCCAGGCTGGATCCAAAAGCGCATCTTTCAGCTTGGCCAATTTGCGGTACAGCTCGAAATCTTCATCGCCGGCTAGGATGGTTACGGGCATCTCGACCTCTGCAATTATAATTCCACGACCTTGGAGGGATGCGGCTTCAGCCGTTGTCCGGTGGCGATGAAGTAAACTCTCTTGGCGATCGATGTGCAAGCGTCGCCCATGCGCTCGAGAAATCTGGTGCAGAAAAGAAATTGGGCACGCATCTGGGCGGTGGCACTGTCCTGGGCGCCAAGCTCGGTGAGCAGCCGTTTGGACAAAACATCGTGCAGATAGTCGACCCGGTTGTCGCGCTGCACGACGTCGATCGCCTTATCGGGCGCATCGGTGAGAAAACCAAGGAGAGTCTCGCGCACCATTCTTTGAATCGCCTGCGACATCTCGATTAATTCAGGCGGCACCTCGATTTCCTCTTCGCGGGCCCAGTCAGCCACTTTAGAAACGCGCAGGGCGTGATCGGCCATGCGCTCCAGCTTGGTAGCGATAATGATGATGCTCACCAGGCTGCGAATCGTTTTGGCATTCATCGGCTCACGTTCAACCAAAAGATCGAGGCACTTCTCCTCAATCTTCTGGCACTGGTCGTTGATTCTTTCCTCTTGCTCCTCGACGAATGAAAGGTTGGCGTTCTCCTCATGTTTGAGCATGCGGATCATCTCTAAAAGAGCTTGTTCCACCGAACGCCCCATCGAGAGCACGTCTTCTTTCAAAAATGTGAGTTCCTCAGCTTTCACGAAAATCTCCTCGAACTATTCAGCATCGCATATGGTGGCAGACCGAGCCCAGCCGTTTGCCCGCACCTCAGATGGTGCTGTTGAGCCTGTAACCTGAGCGGTGCACCGTTTCCAAAAGTTTGGGATTCTTTGGATCCTCTTCCAATTTCTGTCTCAGCCAGCGCATATGCACGGCTACCGTTTTCACATCGCCGTTGAAATCGGCTCCCCAAACTTTGTTCAGCAAGACCTCTGTGGTCAGGGTTTTATCAGGGTTTTGCATGAGCACTTTCAGCAAAGTGAACTCCTTGGGCGACAATTCGACGACGGCGCCTTTCCAGGTGACCCGTCTGGCGTCTTGATCGAGGATGAGCGATCCTACCTCCAGCTTGTTCTTGCCGGTCTCTTCCCTCTGGCTTCGGCGCAGGAGCGCCTGAACGCGTGCCATGAATTCAATCGGGCTGAATGGTTTAGCGAGATAATCATCGGCGCCGGCCGAGAGTCCGGTCGCCACATCGGTTGGAGCCGAGCGACCGGTGAGCATCAGAATCGGAATTTCCCGCGAGCGCTCCCGAATCAATTTGCAGACCTCCGGCCCTGGAACATCCGGGAGCATCCAGTCGAGGATGATCAGACATGGCTCGGAGGCATCCAGCCTGGAAAGCGCTTCCATACCGCGATTGAAAGCGACCGCCTCGAAGCCGTGCCGTCTCAGGTTGTAGGCAAGTGTCTCGATGTATGTCTCATCGTCATCGACGATCATCACTCGTTTATCTCTTAGGGACATCTTTTATCCTCTGCGATGTTTGCATGCGATAGCTTCAGCTTGCTCCCTCGGGAAAATCAAGGAAGAATGTCGAGCCGCCCAACTCCTGCGATTGAACGCTGATCTTACCACCGTGCAGCTCGACGATGTGTTTGACAATCGACAATCCCAGCCCGGTGCTGCCTGGTGCGCGAGTGCGATTGACGCGGTAAAATCGCTTGAAGATTTTGGGAATCTCTTGTGCCGGAATGCCGATGCCATTGTCGGAGACGGAGAAACTCCCCGGTCGCGCTCCGGATTTGATCACCACTTCGCCGCCGGTTGGTGTGTATTTTACAGCGTTTTCCACTAAGTTGAGCAGCACTTGATTAAGCTGGTCGGGATTGGCATTGATGGTAAAGCCAGGCTCTATCTCGGTTTGCACCCTTATCTCTTTTTCGAATGCCAGTTTGGCGACGCTGTCTTGAGCATAGCGAGCGGCATCGGCCAGCAGTACCGCTCTTCGTTTCATCTCATCGCGGTTATGGGTGACCTCCTCCATCGACATCAAATCGGACACCAGAGCCTCGAGACGCTGCACTTCTTGTTTGGTGCGCGCCAGCATGCGTAGCGCCGCGTCGCGGTCGTCAATGGCACCCTCGAGTATCGTTTCAACCAGTAATTTTATATTGGCGATCGGCAGCCGCAGCTCGTGCGATACCTCGGCAATCCAATCGGAGCCGCTGCGAAAAGGCGCTTGAGTGCTCTCATCGCCGGCGCCGGCAGCCTCAATCTCGCGAGCCGGTTGAGTATCCTTCAATGGTGAGCCGTTTTGCGATGAACTCACTTGCTGAACTCGCTTTTGGTTGCCGGGGCGCCAGTTGGCATAGGCTGAGTGCTGGACCATCCAAACCGAGAAGGATTTTACTATCTTGGCTTGCTCGTTTAGGGCAATGATATCGCTTCTTGGTTAAGCTTCTTAGCAATGGCGCTTGCCTGAAGCTGTTCACGCTACAATCCCAGTCTGGACCGAGGTCATGCTGGCACTTAATGCGGCGCTCTGTCGTGGGCTTGAGGATCGAGGGCAAGAAATTGGGCACTGTAACTCTTCTTATATTGGATGGTTGGGGAATCACGGAGGAGCGGCGGGGCAATGCCATCCTGGCGGCTCGCACACCCAACTACAAATACATGCTTGAGAACTTTCCCAGCACGACTCTGGCAGCCTCCGGAGAAGCAGTCGGTTTGCCGCCTGGACTGATGGGAAATTCCGAGGTCGGTCATCTGACGATTGGCGCCGGTCGCGTCGTAATTCAGAAGCTCACTCTGATCTCGAAGACGATTTTGGATGGAACGTTTTTTAAAAACCCGGTCCTGGTCAAGGCAATCGAAAACGTGAAACAGACGGGTGGCACCTTGCATCTCTTCGGCCTGGTGAGCGATGGTTGCGTTCATTCCAGCCCCGATCATCTGGATGGTCTGATTGAGCTGGCTCATCGCAATCAAATCAACAATCTTGTCGTGCATCCGATTCTCGATGGTCGAGATACGCCGCCGCGATCGGCGCGGCGCTTCATGCGCGAATTGAGCGAGAAGCTCGCGGGCAAAGGCGAGGTGGGTGTAGTATGCGGGCGCTACTATGCCATGGATCGAGACAAGCGCTGGGAGCGTGTGGAAAAATTCTGGCGAGCCGTTGTCCTTGGCGAAGGGCGGCAAGCAAAATCAGCTGTCGATGCGGTTGATGATGCATACGCCAGGGGGGAAAACGATGAGTTCGTTTTGCCGTACATCATTCACGATCGTCGCATCAAGGATGGTGACAGTGTCATTTGCTTCAACTTCAGACCGGATCGCGTCAGGCAAATCAGCCGCGCCCTGACGCAGAAAGATTTCGACGGCTTCAATCGACCGATCGTGCCGGCGATCTACTATGGCTGCATGACCGAATACGACGCATCGCTCAAGCTGCCGGTGGCCTTCGATACCAGTGCGCTGCCATCGCATGATATCGCCCAGACCCTGCCGGAGCTTCTTTCATGCCGGCACATCGGCCAGTTTCACACGGCTGAGACTGAAAAGTATGCGCATGTGACTTACTTCTTGAATGGCGGTCGTGAAGCCACTGTCGATGGTGAGGATCGCCAGCTGGTGGAATCGCTCAAGGTGGCAACTTATGATCTGGCACCACAGATGAAGACACCGGAGGTTTGTCGCACGGCATGCGATGCAATCAAGTCCGGCAAATACCCTTTTATAGTCCTTAATTTCGCCAACCCGGACATGGTCGGGCACACCGGCATAATGGATGCAGCGGTCGAGGCAGTCGAGTCGGTGGATGAGGCCTTTGGGCAGCTGCTCGAGACCACGCGGGAGAATAAAGGAACGTTGTTGATTACAGCCGATCATGGAAACATCGAGCAGATGATCGACTACAAAACCGGCGAGCCGCATACCGCGCACACCACTCATCCAGTACCGTTTATAGTGGCAGACTTTTCCAAAAACGGCGGCAGCAAGCTCGGCTCTGCAAGATTGCGTCACGGCGCTCTTTCAGATGTGGCTCCGACAGTGCTGCAAATCATGGGTTTGGAGCAGCCTGCCGAGATGAGCGGCGTATCATTATTATCGTGATGCCCGCCGGATAATACGTTTTGTGTCACGAGATGTCTGGCGAGTATATCGGCAATCAGCCAACAAATCATTTCAAGTGGTTTGCGAGGCAGATGAGTTGCGTTGTATAATGCGAAACCGTTGAGCTTGGCAAAACTTACTATTTTTTGCCTCTGCACAAACAAAGAACAGAGCTGTCGAAATTTCAATCGGCCAAGAAGGAGACGGTCAAGCATATGACTATTAGAAACAACACACTTGCACTCGCCTTTGCAAGCTTTATCCTCGTAGCCTCTTTGGCTGCTTGTGGTGGCGGCGGTGGCACTGAGGGTGGATCGTCGAGCACATCGACTACCTCGACCACGACGGAAAGCGGAAAAGCAGGCGGCGATTCCACTACCACAACAACGACTACCACCACCCCTGGTGGCGATAGCAGCGCCACCAGCACCACTACTACCACTCCTGAAACTGGCGCCGCCGGTGAGAAAAAAGAAGGCGACAAAACAGAGGGTGAGAAGAAAGAGGGCGAGAAAAAAGACGGGGAGAAAAAGGAAGGGTCTACTGCACCCAGCTCCACCGACCCTGCGGAATCGGGAGAAAGCGGAGAGTAATTTTCGCTCTGCTGCCTGAACGGACGTGCAATTATGACGATCGCTTTTCGGTCTGACTGAAAGGCGGTCGTTTCATATACAATGTCTATCCGGCTTGCATGTATGCAATTGCTCGTGCGCGCATCGCGAATATCGAATATATTTGTTGCCGGTCCGCTGTAAAAAGCATGCAAAAATGTAGCGCACGAGAAGCGAGGAACATTTGATTGCGGCGCTGTGTCAATGAGGTCAGCCCTCGCTAAGAGAGCAAACGCCCGGGTATAAGTGGTTCAAAGGAAAGTGCAACTATGAAACAAGCTCGATCGTATTCCACCTCGGCGTTGGTTTGTTCTTTGGCTTTCTTTTCCTGTGCCGCGCTGTCATCCTCAGCAAAGGCAGGTGCGCAGCCGCAGCAAACTCAATTCGGGCAACCACAACAAGGGCAATTCTCTCAAGGGCAGCAAGCTCAATTTGGACAGCCGCAACAGGGGCAATTCGGGCAACCGCAACCAGGTCAATTTGCCCAACCACAGCAAGCTCAATTCGGGCAATCGCAACCAGGTCAGTTTGCCCAACCGCAGCAAGCTCAATTCGGACAGCAGCAGCCGGCCGTTATTCCTGATGCATTGCGGCGCATGTACAACGGTAATGGGCAGGGGCAGCCGAACGGTCCGTTAGTGGCTCCACCGATATCATTTGTCGACATCAACTCCGGGCGTTTTGGAAAGCTGGAGATCGATCTCGATGACGGTCAATTCATGGATGGTGCCTGTGACAATATGCACGTCATTGCGCGCAATCTCGATTTGCGCGAAGGGGTTCTCAAATCGCTCGATCTCTCGATCACGGGTGGTCACTTCCAGGATTTCGTCGTCGACAAAATGACGCTTACAACTCAAGGCTCCATGCGCTTCGACACAGGTGTTCTACTGAATCAAAAGGTTTTGCAGTTCACTCAACCAACACAAGCAGACGTGACATGTGAAATATCGCAGGAGAGCTTGAACAAGTTTCTCAATGCACCCACCACGCTCGATCGGCTCTCGGTGAACGTTTCCAAAAAGGTGGGAGCGATTGCCAGCATGTTCGGTGCCAATGCACCAAATGTGGGGCTGACTTTGACATCCGGTCAAGTCGTCCTCGGCAAAGCGAATCGCATCGACATCAATCTCCAGACCAAGGTCGGCATGGGTGAGATGGGCATGGCTCTTCCAGTCGAGATTCAAAGCCAGCTCGGACTGGTCGATGGTTGGGTTCAGGCGCAGGACACCAAGCTCATGACCAACGGACAGGAAATTTCACCGCAACTCTCGCAAATGCTCGTCAGCAAAGTGAATAGTCTGGCCTCGTGGGGAACCAAGTTCGAGGACATCCACTTTCGTTTTACTGACTTGAAGACAAAGCCGGGTAAAGGATTTGTTTTGAAGGGAACGGCTGAGGTGATGCGTTTACGCTTGGCGCGCCAGCAGTCATAGCCGTCATTTTGTACTAAACCTGTTAGCGCTTTGTGAAACTTGCTTTCGCTTGTTGCAAATGCAGCTATACTATTGCTTTGGTCTTAAGGAACCGCTCGCAGGGCTGGGTGGGAAGGATAAGACCCTAGAAAGCGAGACTTGATGTTCCGGCGGCGAGACAACAGGCAATGGGATCAGCTGCGCCCGATCAAATTCACGAGAAACTTTACTAAAAATGCCGACGGTTCGGTTCTGGTCGAGCTTGGCGATACGAAGGTTTTTACGACCGCGAAGATTGAGGAGCGGGTTCCGGCTTTCTTGATCGGCAAGGGTGAGGGTTGGATAACGGCTGAGTATTCGCTTTTGCCCGGCTCCACGCTGGTGCGCTCGGCCAGAGAAGTAACGCGAGGTCAGCCTTCAGGCAGAACCAGTGAAATTCAGCGTTTGATCGGCCGGTGCCTGCGTACGGTTGTTGACAGACGACAGCTCGGCGAGCGAACCATAACCATTGATTGCGATGTCATACAAGCCGATGGCGGAACCCGAGTCGCCAGCATCTGCGGTGGTTTTTTGGCGCTTTATGATGCGCTTCTTAAGTTGCAAAAGCAAGGAGTTTTCGAAGATTTGCCGATTTCCGAGCACATGGCGGCGGTTAGCGTGGTGCAGGTCAAAGGGCAGATTCTGCTTGATCCTAACTACACCGAGGACTCCCAGGCCGAGATGGACTCAAACATAGTATTGACCGAGTCCGGCAAAATCCTGGAGCTGCAAATGACAGCCGAGACGGTTCCATACGCCGCCGACAAGGTCACGGAACTCGTAACTCTTGCTACAAAAGGAGTACAAGAGATTATTTCGAAGCAATATGAGGTCATTCATCAGTACTGAAGAGCTTTATACAGATCTGCTTATTTGTCTTGTTAAGGAGAGCATAAATTTATCTTTGTTTCCTGCTGACAACGAGGCGATTAGTTTTACACTAGTGACGAGAGAGCTGGCAAGGGTAGCGCGAAGTTGAGCAAAGATTCCGAAAACGAGCAATTCAACCCAATTCGCGAGACCTTCAGAGATGTCACGCTCAAAAAGTTGATCCTCTCGACCTGGAAAGTTTTCAGGCGCATTCAAGCCTTGCAGGGCACAAAGGCGGCGCTGCGAGTTTTTCCGATCATCTGGATAATCATTAGAGCGGTCAAAGGCTTTTCAAAGTTCCACGCCCTGGAGTTCGATCGAATGAAGGCGGGCGGCGAGGTCGCCGACGCTGAGGAAGTAGCTCTGAGCAGCGAGGACTATGAAGAGTATCGTGTTCTTGGAGCCTGGATATGCAGGCAACTGCACGAGCTTGGTCCCACTTTCATAAAGATCGGTCAAACGCTTTCGACGCGTGCCGACCTGGTACCGCTGCCTGCCATGCTCGAGCTGGCTAAATTGCAGGAAAACGTTGATGCCTTTCCTCTCGAGATTGCACGCGAGATCATCAATCGCGAGCTCGGCGCTTATCCAGAGGAGCTATATGAGGAATTCAATCCGGTTCCGATCGCAGCCGCATCGCTGGCACAAGCGTATAGAGCTACATTGAAAGATGGACGCGACGTAGTAGTGAAAGTGCAGCGTCCTGATTTGCCGCAAATGTTGGCGCGAGACGTGCAAGTCCTGGGCGCCATCGCCGATGAAGTTATGGAATATCCGAGCCTCTGCCGCCACACCGACTGGCCGGGCGTGGTTGAAGAGTTCGCTCGCACTACCTTTGAGGAAATCGATTACATCAGAGAAGGAAGAAACGCAGACATGTTCCGCCGTAACTTCCGTAACTTCGAGCGCATCGTTATTCCCCGTATTGTTTGGCGCCTTACCGGCCGGCGCGTTCTGACGATCGAATATGTCCCTGGCTATCGCATCACTGATGTGGAACAGCTCGACGCTCACGGCATCAGCCGGGAAGAAGTGACCAGGATTGGCGCCACATTTTATATGCGCCAGCTTCTGGAAGACGGATTCTTCCATGCCGACCCGCACCCGGGCAACATGCGCGTCATGCCGGATGGTCGCATTGGAATATTCGACTTCGGCATGGTTGGAAAGCTCGAGCCTGAGCTGAAGCAGCATCTGGTTAATGCACTCATCCATTTGACGCAGCGAGATTACAGAAGTTTGGTTGATGATTTTGTCGGTATGGGATTCCTGCATCCCGATGTCGATTGCGATGCTCTGTGTGCCGATCTGGCGCCGGTCATTGATGCGCGTTTCGCAGATGGTATGACCAAGGTGCGCTTCAGGCAAATGCTCTTCGATTTTTCAGATGTATGCTATCGCTACCCCTTCCGCCTGCCATCGGAATTTACTTACGTCATGCGGGCGCTTTTGACTTTGGAAGGCGTAGCGCTAACGATCAATCCCAAATTCAACTTTATCGAGGCTGCTCTGCCGTTTGCTCACAAGCTTCTGATGAAGAACAACAAAATCATTCGCCAGGCATTAATCAAGGAAGTCTTCACCGATGGACGTTTCAATCGCCACGCGGCGCTTAAGCTGTTCAAAACGGCGGCGAGCATAACGAGCAGTTTGCTGAGTTGACGAGCAGCTTTGAGCGGTTGGCAACCCGGGTGGATTTGGGTTCGCTTTTCATAGCCTTATGTTGTTTTGACGATCGCGTCAAACACGCGGATCAGCTGCATGGCAACCGAGTCTCAAAAGACTTATCCCCACTCGGTTTCAGGGGGCATCTTGTCATCGCGATGTCAAGAAATTTGATTCAATCGTCATAACAACATAAGGAGTTTTTTGATGCCCACGGGCTGGCGTTTTAAACATTCCGGCAATCACGTGCAAGTACTACAGGAAGTCATTCGCACGCAGTCCGGAAATCACCTGCTTGCATTCCAGAAACACGATTCCAGAAGCACGATTCAACCAGTCCGGAGATAACTTGCATGAATGCGGGAAGCAAAGTACAAGCATTGAGGAGGCTTGCACCACATCCGGTATCAGCTCAGCGTCCGAATACTGATGCAAGTTTCTTGTACTTCTCTTCCTGTCCCTCAGGCAATTTCATCGAACCATAATAGAACGCTTCGTGATAGACCAGGCTGCCGGTGCATTTGGATTGCTCGTCAATCACTGCCAATCGATCCTTGATCAAAAATTGGGTGAGCTTGTCTCGCCTCTTTCTCGTTTTCAGATCGCTCAAAAGCTCTTTCTCTTTTGCGATGAGCTTTTGGCGCAGATCGTTTTGAAATTGAATGTAGCCGTCGTCATCGGCAAGCGGTCCATAAGTAAGCCCGGATGATTGCCAGCGATCGAGCGACTGCTCAGCGCAAACTCCGTTTAGATACGCATATTGTCTTGTGGACAGAAAAGAACAATCACCCATCACATTCATATTGCGCATCAACAAAAAATCCCTGAGCAAACCTTTCATTGTTCGTCGATGGGAAGGATTCACGTAGTCTGGAGGAGTAGTATAGAGAAGCTCCAGGAAGCAGCAGGCAGTCGAGGCGAAAGGGTGCCCACCGACCAGCAGGAGAATGAGCGCCAGGCGTTCGATGTCGCATTGTGGAACGTCAAAATGCAATGCCGTTTCATCAGGAGAGCAACCCATATTGAGCCAAACGTAGGCGCCGAGGCAGTTTTTTCGCGTGCTCTCCGCCCAGTCAAAGGTCAAGCGCGGCACGACCGGTAAACGCGTGGCAAACATTTTTATCTGAGTTTGCTCGTCTTGGCGATGAGCTTTCATTATTGCTCGAAAATGAGGGACGCGGCGTGCCTCTATGTCCTGGAAGATTCTTTCTTGTTCTGACATCGTCACGGCATTCAAGCGTTTCGCAAATTCAAGAAAGCGCTCACGCTCTGCCGTCGACAGAAGTGCCGTTCTAACCTGAATGGATAGCGCTCCTCGATCCCAGAAATTAGCATTGTAATTTGGCAGCTCGTGCGGGGGGATGCTCATCTCAATCACAAGCTTCAGGAATTTGCTCTCTTCCTCTGACATTGGCTTTCCCGTTACTCTCTGCCAGAGGACGGGTTTTTGAATCAATAGGTATGAGCGCCGTAGCTCCGCGATGTCCCCGATCTGCACTTCGCGCAAAATCGAGGCGATCGGCTCGCTCTTCTCCGAGCGATACAAAAGAAGGGCTCTGCGGACATAGCAATGATCAAGAGCAAGCTCAGAGGCAATACGCTCCAGTCCAACGCCGGCTCGCCAGTAGAACATCAAGTCGGCGACTTGTTCGCGCGATTCATCCGGCCAGGCTTGCATTTGGTCAGGTAAATTCATGGAGGGCGCTCGCAACTTTTCACTTTGTGCCCAAAAAATCAGGCAATCGTCGCTTTAATCCCTTTGTGTAACGAGATTGATTCGAATAGGTCCAGAGCCGTTAGCTGTGGCTGAGTCGCGGGTGCAAAGCGATTTCGGATTTAGATGGGATCCTTTGAGACGCTTCGGCGCCGTGAGCCGAGCTGAATGCGCCAAGCAAGGTGTATAAGGTTTGAACGATATAAAACATGTATACTTCGCACGTAAATGGGCGACCAAGTCGTCAAGCTGCTTGAAGTGTTAGTCAGCACCGCGTTGTTTGAGACTCGGGCGCCCGAAAGTGCCCAGGTTTTCTGCGCGCCTCAAATTAGGAGAAAGAACATGAGCAAAGTCGATCCGATTCCAAAGGGATATCACACACTTACTCCTGCCCTGACAGTGAGTGATGCCAAAGCGGCAATTGAGTTTTACAAAAAAGCTTTCAATGCTGAGCAAAGAGAAATCTGCTTTGGACCTGATGGTCAGAAAGTGATGCATGCCGAAATTAAGATCGGTGATTCGATCATCATGCTGCATGATGAGTTTCCTCAGATGGGTTGCGTTGGACCCAAGGCGCTGGGCGGCAGCCCGGTATCGCTTTTCCTCTATGTGGAAAACGTTGACGCCTCGTTCGATCGCGCCGTCAAAGCTGGAGCGAAAGTGACCATGCCGGTTGCTGATCAATTCTGGGGCGATCGTTTTGGTCAAGTGGAAGATCCGTTTGGTCACAAATGGGGAATCTCGACTCATATCGCTGACCTGACCCCAGAAGAGGTTAAGAAAGGCCAGGAAGAGTGGCAGAAGAAACAAATGGCGCACGCCAAGTAATCGCATAATGCCAGTAATGGCCGCACCACGGGTGGTTGCAGTCGAATAGTCCGCGCTCACCCGTTCAAAACTCAAAAAGAAACGGTGCCTGCAGCCGAGTTAGCTCGCTGTCAGGCACCGTCTGCGTTGCAGGCGGTTCTAATCCAATCCGAACAGATCCAATCCAAATCCAATCCAAACAAGTCCATCAAAATACGCTCGGCTGAACCTGTATGCGCGGGCGAAGCCGAAGTTGTAGACGCGCATTATTACACGTTTTTCATATATTTCAGTTTGTTGCAAAGAGTTTTCCTGAGGCTTGAAATTTTCACCAGCTCTGCGTTTCGGGCGTTTGCTCTTAGATATCAGGACTGGTAACTAAATCTATATCTGGTTGCCTGGAGCCAAATGCTGATGTAGTCTTAGCCTAATCCGAAGGCAACACGGATTGCGGGCAGTTAGTATCACCGGGGGTGTGAGCGTGACTAGTACACCTTTGGCCTCGTGCAGAGAATGTACTCATCCGGTCGAGCCATCAGCAAAATTCTGTGGCGAATGTGGTGCCACCACGCAATCCTCGCATGCCAATCATTCACATAGACCGCGTCATCAAGCTCCTCCCAACTCGGCCCTGTCTCAGGCGGCACAGAGATTAGCCAGAGTGGAAAGCGTCAGGCACAATGCGATGCCGGCGCCACAATTTGCCAGCGCGCTGCAAGAAGTTTCACAAAAAACAGGTGTTAAGACCACGCCTCAAATGCCCGGACAGAGTATGCTGTCGCATCCCGGACAGTTGAACATGCCCATGCCCGAGCCGTACATTCAACATGGCGCAGCCGGTAGAGCTTTCGCGGCACAAGCGACGATTCCAGCGGCACAGAGCGGCGGCGCACAGCAGGGTGCTTCGCCAAGCGCTATCGCCCGTGGTGCCGGCGGACCGCTGCCGGCCGATAGAAAAGCACCCGGCGCAGTAAATTACGACGACCTGGCTAAGCTTGAATCATACCGGCTGGCGCAGGTCAACCATATTCCAATTGATTGGCATCCCACTCCGAGCCTAGATCCACATCATGCACCAGTTCGACCTTCCGGCGTAACACCCTCCTTTGCGAGCACCAAACCAACATCCGTTCCTGTCCATCTGATTAATGAATTGCAGACTCTCAATACGCATATTCTGCGTGAGCGTCTCTTCCTTTTAGGACATACGGCGATTTTTCTCACCGCTAATCTGGTCGGTCTTTTTCTGGCAATCAAATGCTACTACGGGTACAACGGCGATGAGGTTTCGCGCATGGTGATGGCGCTGACACCCCTCACGTTCATCAACGCCGTCGCCCTTGCCTGCCTCGCCCCCATTAAGGGTACACGAAGAGAAATTGCCAGACTCCTGGAGAAACGGCAATTCCTTCGCATCCAGATCGAATACAGCAACGTGCGCTTCTAGGCGCGCAAACCTTCCCAAACCTTCCCGATTGCCCCATCCATGCCCGTCCGTTTAGTTTGCTGCAAGTACAGCAAACAATTGGAGCAACCTAGCTATCTGCTACGTTGCTCCAACTGTTCGTTCGTTTCTCGGGCACAAAATCTGTTATGTCGGCTGCCTTCAGCAAGCCGTATTCAATTCGCCTCCGCCAGACGGTTCAGGATGGACTGGTACTTGAGCACCTCGGGGTGCTGGGGGTCGAGCATGCTCAGCATGGAAAGATGGTTTTCTAGCTCGTGAGTGCGGTTCTTGTATTTTTCGGGATTGACGCTCGCTTGATGAAACATGGCACGAATCATTCGTCTTTTCTCGCGCGGCAGATTCGGCTTCCTGTTCACCACCAGTCCGGAAACAATCTGCGCTGAATTGCGACGCAAGAAACGCGTTTTCCGCATATTGAGCTTGAAGCCCTCGGCTTCAAGAATCTCGCCGATCATGCGCATCTCGGCGAGCGAAAATCTCGTGTCACCAGATATGGTGATGTCATCACAGTAACGCGTGTAGTTCCAGCCCTTGCTTCTGCAGTAATCAGCCATCTCAGTATCGAGGCTGTAGCAGATCAGGTTCGCCAGATACGGCGAAGAAGGCGCGCCCTGCGGCAGGCTGCCCATGAATGTTGTCAGTTCGGTGAGAACGCAAGCAACCGGGAATGAGAAACCCAACCTCAAGAAAAGAGCAAGCACACGCTCGGATGGAATGGTGGCAAAGAAATCTTCGATGTCGATATTGAAAACAAAACGCCGACCGCAGTGCGGCAGGGTATTGCTCAAAATTGATTTGCCGGGCCTGAAACCAGTGCACTCATTGGGCAGCGGAATCTGGCTGAGGAATCTTCTATTGATCGCTCGTTGAACGTTTTTCAGTGAATCGTCCGGAGCATGAATGACCCGGAAATCGCCGTTTGATTTACGCCGCTTGAAGCGCCTGTAAAAATCGCCACTTCTATATACGAAGCGCAAGAGCTCAAATTCTGAGATGCTCAGTTCTCTTGAAAGTTGCTCGATTGTGTCGATATCGTACATGCGTTGCGCTCAACAAAAATTGGAGATACGGGGGAACGACCATGCCCCGCTAGGAATCATGCGCTAAATTACGCTCCGTCCCTTTTCATTCATAGATCCGCAAGAGACCACCTGTTCGATTTACCTCTTGCAAATCACCAGCAGAGCAACATACTTTGCTGATTGACACCACACCAAAACTGGTTGACGAAACATCAACCTACACCGCATACGCGGTCCAGAGCAGATGGGTTCCCCCGTTCTCCAAAACTATGTGATTCGTGAATGGAAATGCACGCTTCACACAGTGTCAGATCTAACTGCAATGCGCAACAAAAGTCAACAATATCAAAGGGATCTTAGTGCATTCACAGGAGCGATATATATCCGTGCGCAAGCGAGGATATCCCTTGTATTCACTCTTGATGCGGCTGCCAACGCAGGTTCGGTTTGCGCGCTGCAAGCGCTTCATCGAGCTTTGCCACCGGTGTGTTGTGCGGAGCACTTAAAACCACATCTGGTGCCTCTATGGTTTCCTTATCGATGGTTCGCAGAATGTCGACGAAGGAATCGAGCGTTTCCCTGGACTCGGTCTCGGTTGGCTCGATCAT
>JAJPJO010000039.1 GCA_021324135.1 Pseudomonadota bacterium | reverse complement strand
TGGCTGGCGCCACTGCATGTGGTGCTGGTGCCGATTGCCGATCGCCATCTCGATTTCGCTCGTCAACTGCGCAATGCCCTGCTCGATAAGAGGATACGGGCGCGTATCGATGAAAGTGATGGGCGCATGAACCGCAAGATTCGCGAAGCGCAACTAATGAAGGTGCCTTGCATTGCCGTGATCGGTGATCGTGAAGTCGAGAATGACAGGCTCTCGATTCGCTTTCGCGAGGGCGGGCAAAAAGCTGATGTGCCGATTCCAGAATTTATTTCTGCTCTGGAGAGAGGCATTGCCGAGCGTTTTTTCAACGTTGTGCTCGAGTAAGCGAGACATCAAAGCAAAAGCTAATATTTTCATGCGGGCGGGCAGGACCTTTCCTGTCTTGCACTAGAATGGAGCGGAGTGAAGAGTAAAATGCCTTGGTTCGGTGCAGCAAGAGCGTCGCGGTCTGAAGCGTGGTATCCAATCGGCGCTTTCCTCTAGAACCTGAAGAAGTAAAGGAGATGACAATGCTACGTTCAACCGGTGCGCTTTATAGAGTGACGTTTCTTGTCACCGCCGTCTCCCTGTTGTCGTCGTGCACAGTGAATGTCGGGTCTTCGGGCGAAAAATCATCAGGGAATGGTAATGCCGCCGGTGATAATGGTGGTATCAGTTTCAACATATCGTCGGGCAGCGATAGATCCCCGGTCAAGACTGAGGCGAGAAAAGTCGATGCATTCACGGCGATCAAAGGAAGGGGCAAAGGCGAATACAACATTACCGCCGGAAAAGAGCAATCTGTATCCGTCGAGGCAAATGAAAAGTCGTTGAATAAAGTGATCACGAAGGTAGTTGACGGCAGCCTGATCGTGTCGTTAGAGAACAACACCAACCCCGAGCATCTCAAGTTTCAGATCACCTCGCCGCATATCACGGACCTGGACTTCGCCGGGGCAATCACTGCCAACCTGGATGGCGTCGACGAGAAAAAATTGAATGTGTCACTTAGTGGAGCAACCACTTTTAAGGCAAGTGGCACCGCCGATGAATTTGACGTTCATGACTCAGGCGCCGTCACCGTGGTTGCCGACCAGCTCAAATCCAAAAAATGCACAGTCCGGGCAGAAGGCGCCAGCACAGTAGATGTGAATGCCTCGGAGTCGGCAGATGTTGATGTTAGTGGCGCCTCGACCGTGCATGTATCGGGCAAGCCGAAAAACGTCAAGCAGCATGCATCCGGCGCCTGCACGATCAATATCGAATAATCGGGGAAATATCGAGTAATCGGGGAAATATCGAATAATTGGCGCAGATTAATAGACGCCTGTCGGCGACACTCTGTTTTGGCGCCGTTCTTGGGCGGTCCGTCACGTTGCGGTCACGTTGCTCGGGCAATATATTGGATGAGAATAAACGGCCCAATCTGACCCCGACCAATACCGCACCCCCAGGTCGCACATTTAATGTCTCAAGGTTCTTCCCGGAATCCAGGCTCTGACGTTCCCTCAGCTCAGCATCAAAATGGTGCTGTGGACAGGGGAGCTTCTTTTGATTCTGTTTACCGCAATCTTGCGGATTTCAGTCGCAGCAACCGGCACAACAATGGGCAAATCGAAGTCGCCTCGCTGGGCAGCACCAACGCTCTGACCGGCAGCGCTTCGCCTGAGGCGGTTACCGCCAGGGGAATAATCCCCGACTATCGCATCTCGTCCGGCAATGAAATAACCTTCCTGTCGCAGAACAAATTTCCACCGGCGCTGTCGATCGTGGACGAGGATCGTACCGGAAGGGATGGTACTGCATTTGGTGCATTTGGTATTCAGCCCGGACTCTTAGCTCGCGACGGGCGCGGCAATTTGATCAGTCCAGCTGCTGGGAATGGCGGCGTTTCTGAGATGGCAGCGGCCAGACGCGCGGATCAGAGCGGTGGTGAGCGCACGGGAGACGACCAAGCATTTCGAACCGCCAGCCTACCTGATAACAGAACTGTGAGCGAATCCGCCCGCACAGCACACATGGATGATACCGGAGCCGGACAACTAGCGGAGCGCCGGGCTGATCATGGCGGCGAGCAACATCACGGGCGACGCGGGCACAGAAGACATGGCCACCAGGGACGACACCATCATGGCAGGCACCATGAGGGTGGCGGACACAACAGACGTGGTCGTGGGCATGGAGGAGATCAAGGTCACAGGAGGGGCAGACCGGGGCGTGGTCGCGGCGCGCCTGGTCCTGGCGAGGGGTTCGATCAAACACCAGGTCCAGGGCCTGGCAACGGCTTCGAACAAGGACCTGGACGCAGACACCCAGGATCTCCGGATCATGGACCCTTCGGCTTCGATCTTTATCCAGGACGAGACCCCAGACGCGAGCAGCAAGACCCCAGATTTGCACCTCACCGTCGCGATGGACTTGATGTGGGACCTCAGAACCGCCCCCAAGATCGCGGCCGACTTCCGGGCAACGATCAGGGAAGGGCATACGAGCCATTCATGGGAAGAGTGTCCTGGTACGGCAGTCCACAAGGGACCGCCAGTGGAGAGCGCTACAACCCCGAGGCTCTGACCGCGGCGCACAAAACCTGGCCGCTGGGAACGAGAGTCAAAGTCACTGATCCTGAATCGGGTAAATCGCTAATTCTGCGCGTCAATGATCGAGGTCCATATGTCAGAGGTCGCGAACTGGACGTTTCCAGAAGAGCGGCACGCGAGCTGAACATGATGGGAGCGGGAGTGAAAACGCTTCAGATTCAAAGATTGGCGCCAGGAGAGGAAGGAACTCAGACTGTTTGACGGCTGAGACTGAAGGAACATGTCACCATATACGATACTTAGGCCGGTCATTCATGTGGCGCACCCTGGGTGGTGGCGGC
>JAJPJO010000100.1 GCA_021324135.1 Pseudomonadota bacterium | reverse complement strand
GCCGCCACCACCGCCGCCACCACCACCGCCGCCATATCCGGGCGAGGGGCCGGGGTTGTCGTAAACGGGCGTCGATCGGTCCTGAGAAGGCGGTGGAGGAAGTCTCTGTGGTGAAACGTCGGGAGGAACATTCTTGTCCAGAGAATCGAGTTTCCATTGCCATTCCAGCGGAACTTGAGCGTTAGGATTGGTTTTTTGAAAGTGTCTGATCAACTCTCTTATTGATTGCTTCTGGTTTTCATTGGCAGACCTGATTGCTTCTCGAGAACCGGTATCGTTAGACTCGATCTGTATATTGACGCTGCCGTCGGCAGACGGCGGTTTTCCGGTGGCATGCAATTGACCGGCGGAATCTATGATGTAATCAGGTTTAGTATGGTTGTCGTTGTTCTGCGCTGCCGTCGTGATCTGGAGAGATTTCGCCGACAACAATTGTTGCTCTATGGCTTTGCCGTCCAGACCGGTGAGAGCGGTGGGCAGAGCGCCGCTTGGCAGAGCCGATGGATAGATATCGTCGGTTGCTAAAATCGACGGACTGCTTGTCTCAAGAGCGGATTTCGAGCCGGCTAAAAAGTCTTTGCCGAGCCAGTTTTTGCCTTCCAGCCCATGATGAGCATCTGATGATAGTTCTAAGCGGGCGACCACGGGGTGATTCTTCTCGAAAATCTAGAGCGAGTCGGAGCCTGGCGAACCAGGGTTGTAGCGGATGGTATGCTCATTCTAATGTTTGGCGGTCGAGTGTCAATACAAAGCGTGGGAATCCTCCCACCACATCTGACAGTCCGTGCGCAGCTTCAGCGCCCAGCAGACTCAAGGGCAGTTCGCTCTAGGCTACCGCCGTACCATTGTTGCCGCGGCCATATTCATTGTAGGCGGCTCTGGCGAACTTCATGCGATTGCCATTCATTGGAATACCGGGGCGCTCGTATTCTTTGCTGAAAATCAAAGCTGCCTGCTCCGGCGTTTGGGCTGTGCGTATGTCACGTCCGGCGCGGGCTTCTGTGGTGTTCAACTCGTGCCACATGTACTCTAGTTGGGTTTGCAGAGTGTATGGCGAAGCGTGGTGCTCCTGAGCAAAAGCCAATAGTCCGGTTCGGCGCGAGCCGTTCCACTGCCCTATTCCTATAGATGCGCCACTGTCACCCAGCTTGCCCGGATTCAATGAAGGATTTTCCTGGCAGAGATTGCCGACTATGCCTGCCGATTGCTCTTTAGTCAGACCCTTCTGGCAGAAGAAGTTAAAGGCTATTTCTTTGCTGTTCGAGCCCGTGAAATCTACATTTGAAGAACCCGGTGAATTGAAGCTGTCCGGTACGTCCTGGCTGACGGGGGCTGCATCTCGCCTCGATGGACCAGGGCTCGTTTCGCCGCCGCCACCGCCGCCGCCACCACCGCCACCGCCGCCGCCACCACCGCCGCCACGGACGGACGGGGCTGGACCGGAAGGGGCAGGAGAGGACTCATAGTTCGGTCCTGTGTTCTCGCCGCCATTGCCGGGGGCCGATTGTTGCGGTCGAGTGTCCGGAGGTTGATTATCGAGCTGATAGAGCTTCCAAAGCCACTCATTCGGCACGGCAAGATTGGGATTATTCTTCTGGAAGTATCTGATCATCTCGCGGATTGACTGCTTCTGGTTGTCGTTGGCAGCCTGCAGGGCATTCTTCGTGCTCTGATCTCCCTCGACCTGAATGTTTATACTCCCATCAGGAGAAGGAGGTTTGTTGGTGGCATGCAACTGACCCGATGAGTCGAGGATGAAATCTGGTTGTGTATTGTTGTCGGCGTTTTCAGCAGCGGTAGTGAAATTGACTGATTTCCCCGCATCCAGCACTGGCTTAACCTTGCTCATGTCCAGACCGGCAAAGGCCACGGGTGCTGCATCGGTGCGGGGAGTGGTTTGAGGATAGATACTGCCGGCACCGGCCACATCCAGGCTGACTGGTGTTCTGTCATTAGGCTTCGAGGCGCTTTTGTCAAAAAGGCCTGAACCCAGCCAAGCATGGCTGGTGTCTGAGAAGCTATGAGAATCGGAATGTTCCAGTCGAGCGACCACGGCGGGTTTCCAATGCGCGCAACGCGTTTTAGTTATTAGGGAGTTTGCAGGGTGAGTTGAGTCGGTATGGGCCATTTTATAGTTGTGAAGAGATGTGTCAATATAAAAACATGGGAATCCTCCCATGCAAGCCGAGTTAAATTTGAGAAACGTCAAGATCGCCGCGCATGAATCAATGTCGGCGGATGACTTCAGGCGGCGGGGGCGAAAATTCGATACATGTAATGATTAAAGCCGGGTATATTAAGCAAATACCGGGCTTTCACAAACTTGCTTCGCCAGGCACATGACTGAACAGAAAAGGCATAAGAATCAGCAAGGCACACCTGGAAAAGATTCCACTGCAAATGAGGCAAAACCCGCTCCTGAACAGCGAGTCGCCTCGGCAATCGTTTTGGAGCAGTTGAAGACGATTCACATCGAGTGGCTTTCCATTCAGGAATTGAGCAGAGAGGCTGATGATACCTCGATGGTCGAGGCTAGCAGCGTCTTTGTGCAAATTGCCCACGCCGGTCGCATCGATGCTTATCTCATTTGCTGGCGAGAATGGCCGGATCAATTGACGATCGAGACTCTATGCCGTGATACGAGCGACCGAACGGCTCTGATCAAAACCCTGGCTGGAATCTGGCGCGAATTGAAGGAGGCGAACCAGGGCGCCATCGTTTTTACACATCTGGTCACCAATGATTATCCTTCTCCCAAGCCAATCTCGCCGGAAGCAGGCAAAGATGGGCATCTGGCAAAGTTTATCGCCAGCCAGTGGCAAAGGGGTCCTTCAACAGACAGTAAGTGGTCGAAAATCTGGTCGGCGCTCAAAGAAGCGACGGAGTTGCCGGATGATGACTTCAAAGAGTTCGTCGGTTGTTGCCGCTTTCAGTGTTCATTTGTCATGCCTGATCAATCAAGAGGGGGCGGTGAGGCTCAACTTCATGAGCAGATAGAGCGTGCCTGCCGCGACCTGTTCCCGCCAATGCAAGGTGGCGGAGGAGTCGAGTGGCAGGGTGAGGATATTCTGCGGAAACTGAGTTGGGCTACTCAAAAGCAATTGACTGGTGATATCACCGGTGGTGCGGATCGGCGCCTGGTTGTAAGCGAAGATCTCGAAGCTCTGAGCATTCCGCTCAAGGTCTCCAAGAATGGCATGAGCTCTTTTGCCGATGACGGCGAAGAGTCGCATAAGGAGCCGCCAGGCAGACCGATACCGGCATTTTCCTTAATCGGACGAAGCTCTTATAAAGAAAGGAAATCCTGGCGCGATCTGGCCACCTCCGAGTCGTCGAGCGAGTGGATCAAACGCACCGAGCATAGTGGCAATCCCGAGCTGAACGAGCAGCGCCGAAGCGAGCATGTGCGATTACGCCATCTCATGAGCTCGAGGCAAGACCTCGAGGTTTACTCCGGCGAGACCTCTGAGCAGAACGATGATGAAGATGAGGAGGACGGTCGTCAGCGTCGTCAATTATACGAGCCTGATGAGCAGATGTCTTTACCCGGCTCCGACGATAAAGAGTGGATTGAACCGGAAGCGGCTCAGGAAGCGGACGAACCCGAAGGCGATAGAACTCGGTCGGACGATCGTGATGAAAGACCTGATCAATTGCCGGACGCGAATGAAGCGAATGACGAGCCGGATGATCAAGAATCGATTGCCGCTGCTCGCACCACGGATGGTGCAAAGATCGAATCGGAAAGCGAAGACGAAGCGGCTGATTCCAACAACAGGATCAATGATGAAATCGACTGCTCACCCGGAGCGGATGATGATGGCCGGCCGGCCGGCAAGAGCGGCCTGGAGGACAGCGGTCTCTGGCAAAAACGAGCTGCCAATCGTTTTGTTGAAAATCCCTGGGCCAAAAAACAGGCGGAGAAACAAGCACAGTCGATCGAGCCGCCAACCGATGCATTCAACAAAATTGCCGAGCTTGGCCGCAGGCAAGAAGACAGCGAATCGGAGGCAGATATTATTGCCGGATTCGAAGAAAATTTCGCTGCCGCTTCGGCATTCTTTGATGAAGGTAGGCTTGTCGAAGCCGAGTCGAAGTTCCTAGAGGCGTTGAGCAAATTAAGCCGCATAGACAAGCCGGATCTGGACAAGGTTTTCAACGCGCACGAAAAGCTCGGCGACATCTATATCTCCTCAGGTTCTCTCGATCGGGCCGTCGAGCAATTCATCCAGGCGAATGAAGTAACCTTCGCCCATAAAGTGGCTCCGCAGAAGTATGTCTCCACGCTCATTAAGCTGGCTCAGCAAGAAGAGGATCAGGGCGCCTATAACAAAGCCGAGGAGCATTATCGCATCGCAGCCGAGGTGGCATCCGCCGGGCTGGAAAAGGATGACCCGCTCGTCAATGAAGCGCATGAAGCGTGCTTGCGCCTCTCGCGCACTCGGGCGAGCAACGCCACGCGTTTTGACGCCTCCGAATTTGATCGATTTCGCGATCGCGCCTCTCAAGAATCGGAAAAACCGATCATGTACAGAAAGAGCGCTGAGATTGAAGTTAAGCAGTCCGACATCTGGATTACCGACACGCTTGAAAAACAGGCCGCCGTAACGCCGCAAGTGTCGAGCAAGCAGCAATGGATAATCTGCTCGACTGTTCTAATTGTTGTCCTGACACTTGCTTACGCCTGGCTCGTTCCGCAGGGCAGAGTCAACGTCGGCAATGCCGGCTCGGAAAGACTGGTGGCAACCTATCAGAGCAGCGATGGTCGAAAAACAATCGACTTATACAACTCCGGGCAAGCTAAATTCAGCCAGGACGGTAAAACGCAGTACGCCCGCTATCATTCAGTAGGCCGGGAGCTCACCGAGTTGTTGCCGCTGCTGCCAGGGCATTTGCGAAACCGGACAATTTTTCTGAGCAAAGCCGGGTCAGAGGCGGTCATAGACGATCAGGGCACCGCCCTCTATGCCGATGGGGCACCGGAGCTCTCGCTGGTGCGAAGCATGTGGCATTATGCAAAGCTGGCCGAAGACTTCAATGGCACGAACGACAACATCTTCTATCCGGACTCCGGCGAGCAGTTCAGGCAGTCCAAGGATGGAGGAACCTATGTTAATCCTTTCACTAATGAAAGCGAATGCGCCATCGTATGTAGTATCAATGGTCATCGCCGCGAGATGGATCTGAGGATGCAAATCGAGTCAGGGGAGACCTGGAAGGGAGAGCCATCGCCCCGCCCGGGCGTAATCGTTTGCGACAATTACAACGGCCGGCTCTTTTTCATCCGCGCTTACGATCGCAACGGCAAATGGTTGACAAGCTCGGTGCCTAACAAGTGCTTTTATATCGAGCTGCGCCGAGGAACCAATGCCACCGAACAAGCGCTCAAGGAAATTGCCCGACAGTCCACACCAACGGTAGATGCCAGCAACAACGTTTCGATAATTATCCAGGATGGCGATGATGTAGAGTCGCGGTTATGGATGCTGCGCACGGTCGTTCCAGGCATCTTGCTCCTGCTTTGCCTCTTTTCATTGGGCATGACCAGGTATCGCGCCAACCAGGGCCGGCGTTCCGTATTAGATGTGGTCTTGTCCGGGCTCTCATTCCTGCTTCTGGTTTCCTGGTATGTAGTCGCTTTGCTG
>JAJPJO010000292.1 GCA_021324135.1 Pseudomonadota bacterium | reverse complement strand
TGGAATAGTTCTTGCGACTCACCTTGATATGGCGCCACGCCTTCGATGTCAAATCCGATCGGACGGTCCATCGCATGCCCTAAGGCTCGCAATCCGGCTCGAAAGATATACCAGCCAATAGGAGGCAGCCAGGCGCTACGCAGAAGATTCATTAGATACGGCAGTTCTTCAGGATGGTTGCAGACTTGTCTAAGCCAAAAGACAGGAAGCGCCGCTGCCTTCATGTAGTAGCCTCCCTCATTGGGGTAAGCGGACACGTAATCGAATAGCCAATCAATGGGACCATAGTCGTTGATTGCACCGCAATCACAAACTTTATCGTGACCAGTGACAGCATATGCCATCGCTAGAACCCTGTCCTGCAAAGGCAACAGAGTCAACCAGGTATGTATGATTTGCTTAAGCTGATTCTTTCTGCGCCTCCGGGTACGGCAGTACTCCAGTACACACTGTCCCAAGTTAGCTGTACGGGCGAGGCTTGGCGGCACGTCAATGTCATTGAGGTAATGCTGGATCTCCCAGCGAACAGCGTTGCAGTGAAACGCGCCAACCGCCAGACGGCGCGAATGTTGAAACGGGTACAACAGCGCGTGCTCAGAGTCGCTCAGTCCAAGCTTCAGAAAGCCGTGCCCAGCAGCCATAACTTTTGGCAGCATTTTATCGGCTGCCGACATTGCGTATGGGCGCTTTTCGGTCGCTAGCAAGTCAATCAGTTCATCGATCTCGGACTTAAACATACATTTTACTTCGCTCATAAAATCCTCTTTCATTGATACTAAATACGGTTCTTCTACAAAAGGTCTTCAAGGCGAGCGCGCTTCTCCCTTTCAATTTTGATTTTGCGCTGGCTCGCTGTGCGCGGCAACTTCGTTACGACTATTCCGACTTTTCGCAATGCTGGCGCCAAGCGAGTTAAATGATCTGACATCGTTTTAGGAGTCTTTGGGAACAGCTGACAGTCACGGTGTCTAGCGCTTCGTGCTAGCCCAAGTAACTGCTCTGCCGTGCCCTCCCAAGGAACGGGGCTGAGATCATTTAAGATGAATTGCGCGACGGGTGAAGAATCCAGAGTTAAGTCGGCAGCCTTGCAACCATTTGCATGAAACGCCTCAACAAACTCGGCAGAAGTGAAACCGAGGCTGTTCCCAGCTGCAATCACCCAAGTATAGAAATCCGCCATGCGAGGCATCTTCTGTAACTGCACATCAGGCAGTCTTTTCAACGCTGCACTGGCCGCCGAATAAAGAGCGCCTAACAATCGCGGTCTGAGAGCTTCCAGCCGAGGCAAAAGCCAATCATCTGTTTTCCTGTTCTCATCCTTGATTTCACTGAGAGATACTACTAGAGACCTTTCTAGTAAATCTCCACGAGTCGCTAAATCTTCAATGCCATTGATTACGACTGGGCGCTTAGCCCTATATACGATTTCCTGCTTATCTGTGTAGAGCTTTCTGCCACCGATGCTGCCACCAGTAGATAAACGACACAAAGTATCGGAAAGCCATTCAGGCAGGCGACTTAAATTGTCATAGCTGCACACGTAGTTATGAGAGGCAGTAATCATCAGCTCTTCTGTGTTCTTCGGTGGATTTCTGTCAGCAAACGGCGTGGGATCAATAAGAGCACGAATCTCGCGGGTAAGAGTACTCTTAGCGGACCCCTGCTCTCCACTCAGCACGAGCACGGGATATGGGCGCCCTGGACGCAAGCAGGCAAACAAAAACGAAACAAACAGCATCCAAGAATTATCGTCAGAGAAGTTGGATAGGAGTTGCCGAAGCTCTCCAAAAACTTCTGGACCGGCCGGCTCCGGTATCGGTAGAGCTTGCATCTTGTCGCTACGCACGAACCGCACCGGCGAATGATCCACAACTTGCCACCCATCAGCGGAAATCTCAACGACTTGCCAATCCGAATTACACAGGTCGATATAGATTTTTCCTTCATGCTCAGCTACACGAAATCCAGCTTCATAACCATGGCCTCTAAATCTTGCCTTGGCTTCAAAAGCACGAATGCCGTCCTTCAAAGCCTGAGCACTCGGTACCTTGCCTTTCTTTTCAAAGAGATGCTGAGTAGTGAGCAATTCAAAAGCTTCTGAATTAACAGCATAGTGCTCATAATGCCCATTGATAAAGATGGTGGCGTATGCGGTATTAGAAGAATCGTGCCAAAGTTCGAAGTCAGACGCTAACGCTAAAACTTCTTCGCTGGCATTCGTCTTATTCGTTTTTCCTTTCTTTGTAGTTGACTGTTGCTCAGCCGGTTGTGCTTCATCTAATAGATTGTCGAGCTGCTTAAACTTTGCTTCTGGCGTGTCAGAACCAGGCGCGTTCTTTGCATACGTGTATGCGTTTTCAACCTTTTGCCGCAGTTCGCCTTCATTCCATGGCGGCACGCAACGGGGATTGAACACATCGCGCATGGCTTCAAACACCACATCTAGCGGCAAGCCAAAATCCCTACCCTTGCATGCAAGCCGATACGTAGTACCATCTCCATGTTGCCCTTCTATCGCAGGCTGGCATGTTTCGCATTCAGCCATGAACTTGTGTAGCATGAGTAATGAAGGTTCGTCACTACCCGTGGTGCCAGACTCACTTGGTGCGTCTAACGAACTAAGTAACTCAGCAGGTGCTTCGATAGGTGGCATATCATAGTAAAGCTCATAAGTACCGTCTACCGTTTTCGGTCCCTTTACAGTCATAGAGCCAGGTCCGACTACGTAATGACCAGCTGACAAGAAATCGACACCTGGCCACGCTGCTTGTTCTTTCTTGACGTTGATTCCAGCGGGCTTTCTGAAATAGATATGCACCCCGCCACGGGGCGTCTTCACAACACGCGTTTTATCCAGTTGTGGAAACTTAGCCAGGAATTCCTGCAACATGTCGCGACCTTCAGGATAGTTTCGAGGATCAAAATCGAGAACTAAATCTGAATCAGTTAGGGCGATGCCATAACTGGATGTTGCGGGGTAGACACCCGGCAATGTTTTCCGCCACTCTCTAATCGCAGGTGTTTTTCCACCAGGAACCAAAGGGAAGAAGGTGCTCGGTGTGTAGACATCTGGTTGTGTATTCGGTATCATAATTGTGCACGATATTCTTTCTAGAGCCACCCAGCCAGGTGGCTTTTGATTTCTCTACTAATTCTTGATTGTGTTTTTCGTCGGCTCAAAGCCACGGGCTTTCAGTGAGGCAAGAGCTGCTTTCTCACGCCACTCAGCTGGTCTCTGCTGAGCTCGAAACGGAAGTATGCTTGCAGACTTTTGCAAGGCGTGAATAGCCCTGCTCGCTTCGAGATACGCAACAATGTCTGAGCCTCTATAGCGAACCGAGCTGCCGATGTAGAAGAAAGGAATGCCGCGGCCTTTCATTCGATCTGTTCGCAGCTTGATTCGACTGCATTTAAGTAAGGCAGCCACTTCCACCTCGGTGTAAATTACATCGGGTTCGAGACCTGAATGCGCGGAACTTCCACTATTCTTTTTATCGTCTTGGTATTGGCGACCTTGCATAGAACCAATCTCCCACGGGCATGAGCCTTCATACACGCAAGTCGGTTCTATGTGATCCAACAGAAACTAACGTTGATTCAGTGAAAGTAACCGATTTGCTTTCCCGTTGTTACGGATCTTGCTGGTTCAATCGGTCATGAAGTACATTCGCCATCGTACTTTTCAGACGTGGAGGCTACCATGCCTTGCCCACAGAAATCACTCTACCGTGTCTGTTTACGCCTGTCAACCACAGATAAACAAGCCGACTATGGATATGCACTAGGCACCACTGGCGATACCGAATATTAGAGGCAGCATAGTTGACACTTCAGAAGTTGAAAAGCGTTTAGTGTTTACTTTCTGAATTTTTGGCAGTGTGATGTAAACCCATGGTGGCTTTGCCCTCCCTCCCTGCCAAAGGGCGCCATAGGGGGTCTGGCAAAGAATTCTTTTCGACCTGAAAACCTTTGCAGTGCAATGGATTGCGACATTCATAAAAATCACGACTGTCACTGAATACGATACCACTATTGGCTCAAACTCAGGCGTCTCAGTTGGTTGAGATGCAAGCGAGTCACAACATCAAAGCGGCTGAACCCAAGTATTGATGCGGTTCAAACATAGACGCAAATCGAGAGTCACTTCAAGTGGTGCCTTCTGCGTCATTCCCGAAACGATCTCCTAGCCAACAACCACGGTTGCGAATGACGAGCGATGACGCACGATGACGAAGGCGTTTTTTCGCTGCGTCATCCGCAGACTATTAACCAGTAGGGATGCGCGGTAGCGGATGACGCGATGACGCAGCTTTCCTCTCTTTATAGAATAGAAGAATAGAGAAGAGGATATTTGCTGTTCGCGGCCGCAAAGTGAATCGGATGCACTTAGGATGCACTTACAGCTGGTTGTGACCTTGGGGCGAGCCCCGAAAACCTTGGGCGAAGAGGGATTCGAACCCCCGACCTTCACGGTGTGATCGTGCTGCGCTACCAGCTGCGCCATTCGCCCACGTAATCTGGAATTGTAGCTCAGTCAGGCGCGAAGAGATCGCAATTCGGCGCCTAAATTAGCCAAGTTGACACAAATTACCCGAACGCCCAGGCCACCTCCTAAAATCTTTCTTGTAAAGGTGGAAACAATCATATGAATAGGGCGTCATTACCACTGTCGGGTTTGTTGTCAAGAAACGTACATGGTCGCCAATTAAATTGGAGGCCGGCTCCGAAGACTGCGCTCCTCGTCTGTGGCAAAGCCCACCAAGCCAATGGTTAATGAACCGCTTAGTGCGGCTGGAGCGCGACAAACTCTACAAAGGAATCAGGTAAAAGCCCAGCTTTTGGAATCAGACCTTAATGGTAAGATGACTGTGAAGGCGTATGAATCTAACTGGCTGCAGGGCTTGGAAGATTAGTAAAATGAAAACGAGTCAACCCTCAATGCTCGAATCTATGTCCAAACGAAAAGCCTCGCCAGCTAATCGGCTACCCAGACGCAATCTCTCATCATTAGCCGCTATATCAGCGGTAGCGGTCATGGTGGCTGCCAGTCTGACTTTAGCCGCCTATCAACCTGCTTTTGCCAACGACGAGCCCCGATCCGATGTGGATAAGCTCGAGGTGAAATTCTTCCGGCATATGTACCAGAAGGATACGACGGTCGCTCGCCTGGACCGCCTGGAAAAAATGGTCTTCGGCGAAACGAAGAGCGGCTCCGAGCAAGAGCGTATATCAGGTCTTTTGAAGTTGGTTTCAGAGGACGACCTTAACCAGTCAGCGACTGCCTATAGCAAGGCATCCTCAAAGGCGAGCGGCAGCTCAGGAGACGCGGATGCCTCATCCGGCACTTCTTCGCCGGCTGATGAAACGGCTGACAATGGCGGCGGAGCCAACCAGTCTGCTTCGAAGCCGAAGAGCAGCGCTCCTGCGGCAAGCGAGCCGAATGACGCTGACTATCCGGCCGTCAGCGCCATCGAGAAGAAACTGTTCGGGCATGATTTTCATGAAGAGAACGTCGAGGCGAGACTGGCTCGCTTAGAGAAGAAGGTGTTCAAGCAGGTCTCCTCATCAAATGATCTGAGCGAGCGCATGGATAATCTGAAATCAGCTACCGGTGTGGATATCGCCCGCAAGCCGCAGGGAGCCGATTGGGATGAAGACGAAAATGATATGGAGTTTCCTGCTCCCAACGAGCCGATCTCGCGCCGGGTTCCCGGAGTCAGTCCGCGATATACAGGCGGCGATGATGCCGGCACCTCATTCAGCGGTCGCAACGTAGCTCAAGACTTGAATCGCGCCTTCGGTCGCTCGCCTTCTGGTTCTACATATGGTGGCAGCGGATCTTATGGCATGTCCGGGCTTGGAAGCAGCGGTATCAGCAGTGGTGGCTCAGGATCATATGGATTCGGTCGAGGCATGCCTCCGGTCACGGGTTCGCGATCCTTCGGTGGCAGCGGAATCGGCTCGGGAGTGGGCGGTTCCAGTCGCGGTTATGGTTCGTCGGGCGGATCGGCCGGTTCGGGTCTGGGCTCTGCCTCCGGGTACGGAAGCGGCAACAAACTTGCCTATGCGCCTCGAACTGCACCACGTCAACCGCTTGATGATGAGGATATGAACGACAGCTCCATGCCGCCGGTTGCGCCGGCACGAGTTGCGGGCGGTTTGACCGGTCAGGTGGAAGCGCTCGAGCAGCAAGTATTTGGCAAGACCTTTGCCAAAGATGGTCTCAGTCAGAGACTCGACCGCCTGGAAAACGTAGTCAATCCCGGTGACAAGTCCTCAAAAAACAAGACTCCGGGCGAGCGAATCGCCAGACTGGCGCAAGTGATTCCTATCGGCACGGCCAATGCTATTTCGCAAAATCAAGGCAATAACCAACCGCAATATCAAGCTCAGGATCCTTCCCAAACCGATCCTGCTACCGCAGCGAGCATGGCTAATCAAGGACAAGTGGCCCAAATGCCGCAAAAGCGAGGCTTGTCTCGCATTATGAGTTCGCTCGGCAATTTGTTCGGGGGCGGAACGGGCGTCGGCGGCTACTCGATGTCATCGGGTGGTCTGGTCACTGATCCGACAACAGGCAATCTCATCGATCAAACAACCGGCAATATTATCGATCCGCACACAGGACAGATTATAGGGCGTCGCGCTGCCGGAGCCTATCCGAGCGTTCCATCATACGGCTTCAATTCATTTGGCACGGGCTTCTCTCCATACTACTCACCGTATTCGCAACCCATGTACGGCAACTCGATGTATGGTATCGGGGGCAGTGGCATGAGGTTTGGCACTGGGCTTGGTGGCATCCGATTCGGTGGAGGGATGTGGCCCTAGTGTCAGCAAGTAAGCTGATAGCGCTTATTGGTGGGAATGGATTTCTTGGCCGGCATGTGATCGAGCGCATGCACGCTTGCAACTATCCGATCAGAGTGCTGACGCGCGGTGGCGGGGATTGGCAAAACTCGAACGTTTCCAGTCTGCGGCAGAGAGGCATCGATGTCGTCATCGGTGACTTGACTGATGACGACACCGTGGAGAAAGTCGTCGATGGTGCAGCTTGCATTCTCAACATGTCCGGGATTCTTCAGGAAAGCAAGTCTGCCTCGTTTGAAGATGTGCATGTGAAGGCAGTCGAAAAACTGACTGCCAAAGCCGCTGAGGCAAAAGTGCAGAGATTCGTTCACATCAGCTGCCTGGGGTGCCGCCCTGATTCTGAATGCTCGTATTACAAAACGAAGTGGCAGGGAGAAGAACTGGTCAGGAAAGGATCTTTCTTGTGGACGATTTTAAGACCGTCATTCATGTTTGGCGACGATTTTCCGCTGTTGGCATACCTGAAACCGATCTGGTCGTTTAAATTGTTTATGCCTTTGATCGGAAGCGGAACGAACGTCATACAGCCCATCTTTGTCGAGGATGTCGCAGACTGCGTGGTTCAGGCAATTTATGAGCGCGCCACGGTCAGGAACTCATACGATCTCGTCGGGCCAGATGAGTACACGATGGTGGAGCTGTTGGAAATGGTTCGGCATGCAGCTGGTCTGGGCGGGTCGACAGTGAATATTTCCACGCAATTTTCAGGCAAAGCCTTCGATATGTTTGCCAGGGCAGTGCCTCGTTCAATGTTGAATGACGACTTGATCGGCTTGATGAGCGAAAACTCGGCTGGCTCTCAAGATGACATGCTTGAAGCTTTTCAGGTTCGTTGCGTGCCTCTGAAAAAAATGTTGCCGCCGATTATCGATTCGCTAATGCGTTGATAGCGCAGTACCGGACTATCTGCCGACTTTCACCGGTGATTTCACTTCGACTTCGACGACGGCGCCACCACCCTCGGTGCTGATGCTTTTCACTCGCCCGAACGCAACTTCGCCCCATGCTTCTTTTTCCAAAGGTGTCATGCCTTCTCCGGCTTGAGCAACCTTTACGGTATCATCACCCGGATTTGATTTCTCGACCTTTTTGTCGAATTGAATCACGAGCGTCGTGATACCGTCCACGGTTCTAGGCTTGCCGACAATGCTGCCCTTACCCATCTCGATCCAGCGCTGGTTTGTAGTGTTGCTGCCATGGCCCCACTCCAACAACTTGACAGGTTTGCTGAGCCTGATCATTGAAAAGCCTCCTCAGAGTCAATGCGCACAAAGGTAACATAATACAGCGCCCTACTCTACCTGCACAGGCAGGAGATGTAAGAACTGATCACAAAGCGGCGTTCGGCGGCGTGTGAGCCATTCGGAGATCAGGTGCTCAGTCGTCGCTTCTCGGCTCCGCATTGAGCGGCGCAGAATGAGCAGATCCGCCCCCCGGGATGGTGGCAACCGGGCTGCTGTGCTGAGCCTGTGTTATACGCACTTGATAGAGCTTCTCAGTGGTTTTCTTGACTGTCTTGACAATGTCCTTTTGAACCATTTTCAATGTGAGACCGGCAATCGCTTTGGGAATAGGCTCAGCCGTCGACTGAAGGGTGTATTTGACGTTGCATTCGCGACCATTGTTTGCCGGCGTCAATTCCCAGCATCCTTGCGTGCACTCGAAGTTGCCGTCCAGCATCGACCAGCGCAACTGGTTCGGCTTGCCGCTCAGATCATTGACAATGCGCTGGCGTTGCTCGTGAATGAAAAGCTGCGGCTTCAAATAGCTTTCGGTGTAAACGTAGTTGCCTGTCCGTTTGGTCACCTTGACGCTTTCGATCTTCGGAAAAATTTGCGGATAGAGAGAGAAGTCGGTAAGAATGGTCCATACAAATGATTGCGGCGCCTTCACCGTCGTGTCCATGACGGCGCTCAAAAGTGGGCGGGTCGGCTTGGGAAGCGGGTCATCATTAGATTGCACATGCGGCGCGCTCATGGGAACGTCGCTGGCAATCATCTGATGCATGTGACTTGAATTGCGACCGGTCGAGCTTGTCTGGGTGCGCATCGCTTTAGCTGATTGCTCTTTGCGCTTCTGAATTCTTGAATCTTCGACACTTGGATCCGCCGAGACGCCGTTATCGGCCGCCGATTTATAAGACGCTGCCGGGGCTGGATCCAGGCAAAAACCAAGCCAAACCACCCCTGATGTCAGGAGGAGGCTCGTG
>JAJPJO010000229.1 GCA_021324135.1 Pseudomonadota bacterium | reverse complement strand
TCAACTTCCAAACAGCGCAATACAATCATCTCGAGCTCGTGAGGGAAAGTTCGCCCGGGAACTACATCTTTGAACGCCGGAGCAAGCTTGGAACACTTCAAGTGCACGGTTGATATGTAGTTATCGCCGCGATACGGGACGACTCCCGTGAGCGTCTCATACATAACGACACCGACCGAGTATATGTCGCAGCGCTGATCGTATGGTTTGCCTATGCACTGCTCGGGGCTCATGTAAAGCGGACTTCCTACCACTTCGCCGGTGCGCGTGATTGCCTGCGTTTCTTCGATCATTTTGGCAACGCCGAAATCGAGCACTTTGACATGATCGATTTGCGGTGTATTGGTGACCATGATGTTGTGCGGTTTTAAATCGCGATGCAAAATCTTGTTGGTATGCGCAAAACGCATGGCGTCCACGATTTGGACAAACAACGGCACGGCCCGATCGACGGAAACCATGACGTCGCGCTCCAAAATCTCTTTCAAGCTTTCTCCATCGACGTATTCGATGACGATGAAGGGCTCTTGAAGGGAGCTGAATCCGAAGTCGAAAGTAGTAACGATGTTTGGATGGTTGAGCTGAGCCAGAGCTTTCGCTTCCAGCTTCAGACGGTCCACGTTGCTGACGTCTCGCGCCAGCTCCGAGGGCAGGAGCTTTATAGCCACGATTCTGTCAGTGAGCGTATGGCGCGCCTTGTAGACCACGCCCATGCCGCCGGTGGCTATGACATCGATAACTTCGTATTGATTCATCGTTCGCCCTAACGGGCTGGACGATTGCGAACTTGCACTGAAGTTTCCTGAGGTCATAAGCTTCTAATTCACGAAATAAGACCACTCTTTAGTTAATGCCCCCTGGCATAGGGGGGTAAACCTTTCATCTCATGTAGATCAGGACTAATATATACATTAAGGAACTCGGTCAATCGCCTACCGAAAAGTGCCGTTAGACCCCATGCCTCACGGCTCATTTGTCCGGGCCCGGAACCACGTACAGAATCGATTTAACACGACGCTCGGGAGCGGCTGAAAAGACGGTCAGCAAGCCGGAACTGCCCTGGGCGGGCGAGGCGTTGACTGTCCCTGCCGGCATTGTGGCAAAGAAGCTCGTATCACCGTTTGGCGGTTTTACAACCATGGTCGTCGAGCTGCCCCCATCGAAGTTCATCGCCGACAGACAACCCATCCGTCTCATAAAATCAGCCAGATCCGGCAAGGACAAACCTTCAGAAAACTCTTTGGTTCGACGCCCTTCGACGCAGGCAATTACGATCTCTCCAGCTTCGGTGATACCGCATGCGGTTCTAGCGGCTTTCAAATAAGTGCCGATCGAATCGGCGTGCTTGCCATTGCCGTTGCTCCGCACAAAAGCCTCTTCGCGAGCCGTGAGTCTCGGCAACAACTGCGGACCCGCCTGCAAAGAGTCAACTAAACGGAAGCCGCGCGGCAACGCATCCTCGTGAGCTTGAATGCGAGTCAAATCTTGATCATGCCGGTCTTTCATGAATCTGATTTCCGAGCGGTTGAAGATCTTCGGCAAGAACGGCCGCAGTCCAGGATTGTTTACCAGGGCCGCGTTGTGTTTGGGCTCGCACATCTGCTTCCCGTCGAGGTAAACATAGCTGGCACTCTCGCCGTCGCTCAAGTTGAAGTAGCCTCCGTTTACCGCCACCACGGCGTTCAGGCGAGATGCCATTGCGGAGGTCTGCTCGGTTGAATCGCTAATATACGGGCGCACTCTGGCCGCACCAGCTTTGGTATCAACCCGCACCACATGCACTACCACACCGGATGCGGTGCGGGTGCGTTTGTACAAAATACCTTTGGCCAGGAGCAAGCCGGGCTGGTCCGTTGATTGCTCAGAAGCAGACTCTGGTTCAGCCGCTGCGCCTGGTTCGCTCGCGCCTGTGGCTTGATGATCGCGTTGAGAGATTGCCGTTTGAGCCAAACACAATAAGCAAAGAAGCACGATCAGCGCGACAGCCAATGGGATTCTTTTCACCGCCACCCACCTTCGAGATCTAATCCTAGAGTTTACCGCAAGCCGGGGCAGGCCTGCCAGATTGCCCGGGAATTGCAAAAGGAAACGCCGAACCTTTTGATCCGGCGTTTCAGCAACCTTTTCCCTTGCCTCGACGCACCACCATCAGCGGTGCCGGGCAATGGCATTAGTCAGCGATGTTTACCCAAACACTCTTGATATTCGAGTACAACTCGATCGAGTGTTTGCCAAGCTCGCGACCATAGCCGCTCTGCTTGTAGCCGCCGAATGGCACGGCTGGATCGAAGACGTTGTAGCAGTTCACCCAGATGGTGCCCGCCTTGATGTGAGAGGCGAATTTATGCGCCTTCTTCACGTCGCGTGTCCAGACAGCGCCCGACAATCCGAAGCGGGTCTTGTTGGCTTGCTCGGCAACATCGTTCATGTTTTCGAACGGAATCACCGCCAGGACCGGTCCGAAGACTTCTTCCTGAGCAATGCGCATGTCGTTTTTCACGCCTGTGAAGATCGTCGGTTTGACGAAATAGCCTTTCTTCAGATCTTCAGGAGTGCTGCCTCCACAAGCGAGTTTGGCGCCTTCCTTCTTGGCGATTTCGACGTAGCTGAGCACGCGCTCTTGCTGCTCTTTTGAAACTTGAGGACCAATCTGAGTCTTCTCATCCAGACCGGGACCCTGGCGCATGCGACCGACGCGCTCGAGCAGTTTGGTCATGAACTCGTCATGGACTTGTTTTTCAAGGAACAGACGCGAGCCCGCGCAGCAGACTTGACCCTGATTGAAGAAGATACCGGTGATGGCGCCTTTGACAGCAGCATCGATGTCGGCATCGGCGAATACGATGTTAGGCGCTTTGCCGCCCAGTTCGAGCGAAACGCGCTTGAGCGTCTTGGCCGAAGCTTTGACGATGATCTGACCGGTCTTGTCTTCGCCGGTGAAAGCAATTTTGTCCACATCATCATGATTGGCGAGGAATTCTCCGGCGGAGTTCTCACCAAATCCGGTGACGATGTTGACTACGCCTGCGGGGATTCCGGCTTCAAGAGCCAGTTCGCCGATTCTCAGAGCGGAGAGCGGTGTTTGCTCGGCCGGCTTGAGGACGACGCTGTTGCCGCAAGCAAGGGCAGGACCCCATTTCCATGCCATCATCAGCATGGGGAAGTTCCAGGGAATAATCTGACCGACTACGCCGATCGGCTCGCGAAGCGTGTAGGTGAAGAAATTGTTGTTGGCGTTGATGGTTTCGCCTTCGAGCTTTGTCGCCCAGCCGGCATAATAGCGGAAGGTTTCGACGGTAGCAGCCACATCCACCCAACGGGCTTCGGAGATTGGCTTACCGTTGTCGAGCGTTTCGAGTTGAGCAAGCTCATCAGCGTGTTTTTCGATCAGGTCGGCTAGCTTGTACAAGCAATGAGCGCGCTGAGCGGCAGTCATCTTCCTGTGAAAGCGACCATCTTCAAAAGCAATACGCGCAGCCTTTACAGCAGCGTCGACGTCTTCTTTTCCGGCTTCTGGAATTTCAGCCAGCACTTCTTCGGTTGCCGGGTTGTAGGTCTTGAAACTTTTTCCACTCTTGGCATCAACCCATTTGCCATCGATGAGAAGCTTTTTCGGCTTCTTGAGCCACTCTTTGCACAGTATTTCTTTTTCTTGAGCAACGGCCATGTAAGACCCTCCCTGAGAGATCGTCGAAGGTATGCAGAACAGTTCGGAGACGGCGAGCGTTAGATCGCTCCGCAGCGCCGGCTCGGCCCCGCCTGCCAATTGAATAACCTAGCATATCAATTTAATATTTCTTGAATAGTTCGGAAAGGTTTAAGATTGACTCGAAGAGCCTGATTTCGGTTCAGCATTCAATATATTTCGCTGCTTATGGGCAATTCGGCCAATGAGATGCAAAGAACAGAAGACGGCAGTACAATTGCCTGGAGCAGTTTTTGACAAACCGCTCTCAGCTCTCTATCTGATTGCCTCATGCACGACGAAACGCTTCGCCTTCAATCTAAGGTCCAAAAGCTCGAGGATCTGCTCGAGAAGCAGCGCTGGCTACAGAAAGAGCAGGCAATGAAGTTCGAGAAGACTATTAATAAGTTGGAGCGCGAATTGGAAGAGCAAAAGTTTCAATCGCAATACAACCGCGAACAAGTGCAGCGATTTCAGCTTATACTGCGGAACTTGATTGAAGGCGTCTATGCTATGGATGCGGAGGGAAACGTTTTCCCGATGAACACAAGAGCTCAGCAGCTGCTTGATGAAGACCTCGTAGTGCCCATACTGCTCGAGGCCAGTACCGGTCAAGATGTAGTAGAGCGTATCCAGAATAAACGTCTGGATACATCGCCCCAAAGCGAGCCCGATATGATACCACATACGGTGCTAGTATCGGCTCATCCGCTGCGCGATGAGGATAGCAAGATCGTCGGAAGTTTCGCTGTAATGCGCGTCGACAACGAACAGGAGCCCTAAATGCCCGTAGGCAAAATCAGATCCGAGAGCCAGACACTGGCGGAGCACCGCCTCAACTATCCAGCATTGGCTAACAAAGCCTATTTCAACTATGGTGGCCAGGGTACTCTTTCCCGCGGTTCGCTCGAGGAGATCCAGACCGCATACCAATTGGTGCAGGCGGAAGGTCCCTTCTCCATGCGCATGTTGAATTGGATAACCCAGGAATTGCAGCGCACCAGGGAGTGCTTCGCCTCAGAGCTCGGCGGAGATCCCACTTCTTATGCCATAACGCACAACGCCACGGAAGGCTGCAACATCGTTTTTTGGGGAATCGATTGGAAGCCGGGCGATCATTTGATCATTACAGACAGTGAGCATCCCGGCGTGCATGCCGCCGCGGAGCAAGTGGCGAAGCGGCAACAGTTGAAGCTTTCGATGGTGCCGACCGCTCAAAATCAGGCTGACGAGTCGATACTTGAAAGGATCTCTTCGACAATTGACGAGCGCACCAAACTGGTCGCGATCAGTCATGTTCTCTGGAACACCGGTCGCACCCTGCCGGTCGCTGAAATTCAATCTTTGTGCCGAAAGGCGAACGTCAGGCTTCTGATCGACGGCGCTCAATCGGCCGGCGTGATACCACTTGATCTGGCTGAACTGGACGTCGACTACTTTGCCTTCCCCGGACATAAATGGATGTGCGGGCCGGAAGGCATCGGCGCTTTATACATACGGCCGTCTCTAATCGACGAGCTTCAACCCACATTTGTCGGCTGGCGCGGCAGCATGCTGGGCGAAGAGGATAAACACACAGCCGCAAAGTTCGAAGTCGCCACGAGTCCCTTTCCGCTTCTTTGCGGATTGCGCTCAGCCATAGATCTTCATCAAAGGTGGGGAACTGCCGCCGAGAGATACGATCAGCTCCTCGAGAATGTGCGCACTCTGCGAGAGGCTCTGTCGAGCATTGAAGGCGTCAGCCTGGTGATCGATCACCAGCGAGCGCCATCGGGCTTGGTGTCATTTAGCCTGATTGGCAAGTCGCACTCTCAAGCGCTCAAGACCCTCGAGCGAGAGCGAGTCTTGCTCAGATCGATACCGACACCGGACTGCTTGCGAGCCTCAATTCATTATCTTACGGATAAAACGGAAATCGATCGCCTGGTCTCTTGCCTGAAGGCTGTGCTGGCTGAATAGCAGGGGCTTACTTGCCGCATCCGTTCAGAAAAAAATTCAGGTTGTTTTAACCTGAGGCAGAGCCAGTTCTGAAAAAACGATCTATAACCAGAGATACCTATGGAGAATGAGCCATGTTTTTAGAAAACTTTCTCTCCGGCAATCAAGGCTCGGCGCAACCACCCCAGCCAGCGGAGCCATCCGAGTCAGACCAGCCTGCCCAGTCAATTCAGCCTGCCCAAAACGAAGCAGCAGCCCAGATCATCGATGCCCTCATAGCCGATGATCAGAATCAGACTATATATAAATCTGCTCAGGCTCCTGATGATGCCATGCTTCTGGATGCCTACTCGCGAGCAGTTATCAAAGCCGCCGAAACCATCGGACCATCGGTCGTAAACATTGAGGTCGCTCAAGATGTGAGAACCCGTGGTGGCATTCGCGAAGCGAAGGGCGGCGGATCAGGATTCGTCTTCACCTCCGACGGCTATATCTTCACCAACAGCCATGTTGTGCACCAGGCCAAACACCTGAGCGTGACGCTTCACGACGGCCGAGAAGTGGTCGCCACATTAGTGGGCGACGACCCGCACACCGACCTTGCCGTCATTAGAGTGTGGGCACCGGATCTGGTATCAGCCACGCTGGGCGATTCACAGCGATTGAAGCCGGGACAGGTGGTGATTGCCGTCGGCAACCCATTCGGATTCCAGAATACGGTCACAGCCGGCGTGGTGAGCGCGCTCGGGCGCTCGATGAGAACCAGCACCGGCAAGCTGATCGATGATGTCATCCAAACCGACGCCGCTCTCAACCCCGGCAACTCCGGTGGTCCTCTGGTTGACTCGCAGGGGCGGGTCGTCGGCATCAACACCGCCGTCATTCTGCCGGCCCAGGGCATATGCCTGGCCGTTCCGATCAATACGGCCAAATCGGTTGCCGTAGCCTTGATCAGGGACGGCTTCGTACGCCGAGGTTGGCTGGGCATCGGCGCTCAGAACATTCCGCTCAATCGCAGGCTGATCAGATTTCATGGATTGGAGAACGATGGTGCCGTTTTGATCATCAGCCTCGAAGAGGACGGACCGGCGAAGCGAGCCGGTTTGCGCGAAGGCGATGCGCTGGTCGCCTTCAATGGGCGCGCCATCAATCACGTGGACGATTTGCACCGGGCACTACTGGAATTAAACGGCGAGCGCACTGCCGAGCTGGCAATCATCAGACATTCCGACAAGTTGTCCATCTCTTGCACGATCGAGCTTCGCTAAGCGGCCTCGAGTTCAGCGCCGCGCCGCATCTGGTTCATGATCGTCTGAACTCATGGAATGTATGAAGCCAGCCCCGCGTATTGCGATGGGCTGTTCAGTTGGGACATGCCAAAGAATGGGGAGACGCGCATGAATGTCTCTTCGCGTTTCACCCCCGCTTGCATGGGCAGAGATGGCGATTCGGTGGCAATGCCTGGGATGCGCTTCACCGCCGTTCCCATCGCCATGAATTCAATTAAGCCGCCGCCCATATCGTTAACGTAAGTAGTGACGCCGACGACATCGTCGGCACCGCATTTCTCAGCCGCTTTTGCGATCTGCTCAATGGCGTTGTGCCGGGCTTCATATATCAGGGTGGTCAGTTCGCTGATTTCGCCGCGCACAAAGTTTTTCAGCGAAGCCATGATACCGCCCACGACACCAATGGAGTAAACGCTCACTCCCAGGACCAGCTCGATGGGAGCGTATCCGAGATGGCACAGGTTCCACATCTCGACATTGCTCAAACTGCTGCTCACCGGGTTCCTCTCATATTGCGCAGGCAGGTGCGGATTATGGGAGGCGGTTCCAATCATGACCATCTCCTGCACGCCTGCTACCGGTTGAATGGTCGTTTTGATTCCGACCACGGCGTTAGCACCGGCATCGGCAGCATCTTGCCTGATGCGGCTGAGAGCCAGGTGGCGAGTCATGTTGAGCGCATCGGAATACTCTTTCACTTCACCGCGCTTCATGCTTCTGAAACTGGCGACGATACCACCGGAAAAACCTATTGAATAGGCAACGTTGCCAAATACGAACTTGATTGGAATGAACCCGGCATCGAGCTGGCAGAATAGCTCTTTGCCGTCGGCCGATGTTGCGAAAAACGAATTCTTCAGGGGACCAGTGGGCGCATGAACGGCCGATCCGATCGAGAGATATTCAATATTGCCGGCATGTCGGATGAGATCGTTGGTAACGCCCGTGACTCCCGAGGCGTTATGGCGCCGGGCCTCCTCAACCAGCCGCTGATAAGAGTTATGACGACCTTCTCTGACCATATCGGTCATCTGCGTCACTTCGCCGCCGATCAAAGTTTTGATACCAGATCCGATACCACCTACGAAGCCTAGAGAGAAAACGCTGTTGCCAACAACGAGATCACCTGCTGAGATGCCTTTTTGGTTCAAGCAAAATATTTCGTCGCCTGACAAGCCCGTTGTTGCCATGTGCCCTCCTCAATGCAGTGCATTCAATCGACAGAGATAGACTACATTAAAGAGAGGTGCCCAACATGAAACGCGCAGGTTACTGATCCTGCTCGTCGCTGGCTGGATCTTTCTTTTCATTCTGATGAGGAACCACATCAACACCTGATGGATACTCACCAATGTCGACCTGAACATCCTGCCCCGAGCCGTTGCGCAACACGAAGAAATTCAGGGTCTCATGGACTTTGCGAGAGTGCACATAATCGCGAACATCCTTTGGCGACATCATGTTCTTACCGTCAATCTTTTGAATGATGTCTTCTTTCTTCAACCCGGCTCGCTCTGCAGGACTGTTCTCGAATGTCGAAGCGACAAGCACGCCGCGGGTACCGGAGGGCAATCCCATACCGTGAGCTACAGCGTCGGACAACTGCTTCATGGCCAGCCCGAGCCAGGGGCGATGAATCTTGCGCTGTGCAATTAAATCATCGGCCACCGATCGTGCCACATCGATTGGAATTGAGAAACCAATATTTTGGGCAAAGTAACCCTTCACGACAGCCGTGTTGACGCCGATAGCCTCGCCCTGCAAGTTAAGCAGCGGACCGCCGGAATTGCCTTCGTTGATGGCGGCGTCCGTCTGGATGAAGTTCATGTTCTCGTTGATTTCATAAACCGTTCGACCGACACCAGATACGATGCCAAATGTCACGGTGTGATCGTAGTTGAGCGGACTGCCGATCGCGACCACAAATTCGCCGGGTCTCAGGATTGAGGACTTGCCCATCTTCAACACCGGCAGATCGTTGGCTTCGATCTTAATCACTGCCAGATCGGAAAAGGAGTCGACACCGACGAGCTTGGCATCAAAGGCTCTGCCGTCGTGCAGAGTGACTGTAATCTTCTTTGCGTCTTTGATGACGTGGACGTTCGTCAAAATGTAGCCGTCGTTTCTAATGATGAATCCGGAACCCGTGCCGTGCACCAGGCGCGCTGTAGCTCTGCCCAGCTCCTGCGGATTGACTTCTTTGCCGTTGAAGAAGAAGCGCATCTGGCCGCCACCGAAGAAGTTGGGCGGCAAACCCGGATACATGGGCGAGGGTCCCGGTTTCTCAATATCGATGTTCACGACTGAAGGTGCAGCTGCCTCGGCCACATCAGCGATTCGATTGCCTTGCAGGAGCAAACCGTCATCGTTCATTGCCCTCAAGCGGTCGTGCGCCCGTTTGCTCGCATGCTTAGTTTCGCTCTCTGAGCTTTGCCCGGAGGTGCTCTGAGCCACCGAGCTCACCCCAGCCGAATCCGTCTCGCCGCTTGCCTCGGCTATCACCAGGGGCTGGGCAGCAGAACTGGCGTTTTGAGCCAATCTTACCGTCTGAGCCGGCTCTACGCCACCGGCCGTTTCAACCGTCCGGGCTGAGCCGCCCTGGCTCAACGCCAATGCTCCCATCAATAGTATGCCTGTGCCGATAACTACCGATGCGGTACGTTCAAACATGGCTGACTGTTCCCCTCTCCTCGAGTGCAATATTCAATTTATCGCAAAATTTGCTTGCCTGCTAAAAGCTATGCTATCGAATTATGTAATTTCGATACAAGCTTATTGCCAACCTGAGACATGCAGAAGCGCCAGAGGGGATTTAAAAGTGAGTTTATGATCACATCTATCGATCACTGACTGCCAAGTGAGAGAAACATGAAAGCAGTCGGCACGCCGATAAAACAAAGAAATAAACATAATGCCATGGTACCGGCTATGGTGCCAGAGGGCTTGTATTTGTCAAATCGACTCAAAATGAAAACAGAAAGAACAGAACCAAGCCCACCGGTGCAGGCTACGGACAGAACGATGACTTGCGTCAGCCGATCATTTGCGACCCCTCTCACCCCTTCAGGAAAGAAAGGGAGGAGAACGATGGCGCCCACAAAGGCGACAACGGGAAGCAAATAGGGACAGGCAAGGCTCAACAACGCTCGTTTCCTCTGAACTTTGAAAAACCTCAGGACTCCATCAGCTGCAAGAGTATCTCCAGCAAAGGCAAGACCAACTGTCCCCACAAACCAACCGCAGGTCAACCAGTCGCCGACAAGAAAGAGTGGCGCTTTATAGGTACCGGGTGCAAGCGGGGTTGATCTGGCCAGCTGGAGGTGGCTGAACAGGAAGAACGGCAGTTGGGTGATGATAACAAGAGCGAAAAACGTCAGGAGCAGAGTGCAGAAAGAGTAAAGACAAGAGAATTCAATGCGCTTGTCGGACAGAAGTTTTCGCCCACCAGGAATCTTGTGCAAAAGAAAGCCGATGAAAGCAGCAAGACACATGGGGATTATGAAGGTCAACATTATGGCTCACCTTGGAAGAAACGATTTCTCCAATATTAGCCGCGCCTCTTTACAACCCCGAAATGCTTATGGTTGTCTTCATCTTTATCAATGCATGCAAATTCGAGGCACCTACGCTCTGCCCATGCCGAGTTTTTGCGCCGACTGATAGACCTTGCCTTCAGTCAGGATCGAAGGAGCAATAACCACCTCAACTTCTTGCATCTCCTTAAGCGTCCCGGCGCCCAGAGTGCCCATGCTGGTTTGCAGCGCTCCTGCGATGTTCTGCGTTCCATCATCGACATGCGCCGGACCTTTGATTATCTGCTCGAGACTCACCGTAGTTCCAACTTGAATTCTGGTGCCGCGTGGAAGAACCGGACTCGGTGTTGCCATGCCCCAGTGGAATCCACGACCGGGAGCTTCTTTCGCTTTTGCCAACGGTGAGCCGATCATGACGGCGTCGGCACCACAGGCGATGGCTTTGCAAATGTCGCCTGATGTCACCATGCCACCATCAGCGATGATGAGCGGAACCGGCTTGGAGTGCCGGTTTGCAAACGTCTTTGCAGCGCCGGAGCAATCGGCGATTGCCGTTGCCATCGGCACGCCGATCCCGAGCACACCGCGTGAGGTGCAGGCCGCGCCCGGCCCCACGCCGACGAGGATACCGGCCACACCAGTATCCATGAGCTCGAGCGCCGTATTATAGGCGACGCAGTTACCGACCACGACTGGAACTTTGATGGCGGAGCAGAATTTGCTCAGGTTCAAACCAGCCGTTCCGCCGGCGCCTCTGTGCTCGAGACCGGTGACTGTCGATTGCACAAAGAGTATGTCCAGACCAGCCTCAACAGCGATTGCACCGTAACGCTCGGCTTGATTGGGGGTGACCGAAGCCGCCGCTAGAACGCCCTGTTTCTTGATTTCCTCAACTCTTTTAGCGATCAAATTCTCCTTGATGGGAGTCGAATAGACCTTTTGCATCACTTCGACAAAACTGTTCTTGTCGCATGATGTGATATCGCCGTAGATTGCACTGGTATCGTCATACCTGGTCTGAATGCCTTGCAAATTCAAAACTGCGAGCCCGCCCAGTTTGCCCAGCAATCCTGCGATGCGCACGTCGACGACACTGTCCATAGCGCTGGCGAACACGGGCACTTCCAGTTTGTGGCCGGCGAGTTCTACGGAGATGTCGCATAGCTCGGGATCGATCGTATCTGATCCAGGCACCAGGGCTACCTCATCGAAGCCGTAGGCGCGCCGCGTCGGCTTGCCTCTGCCTATGTAAAGCTCGGCAGCGAGCTTGGATGTTGCCATTTCGACGGTCTTGCTCATGTTCAGATACCTAATATATGGTGGCGAATCGGTCTGGCGTTGTCAGCCGTGCCGACTATATTATCACTGCCTCTCATCAGCTCAGGACCTTTGCCAAGCAGCATTACGGTTCTGTTCATAAAAAAAGCGGGTAAGCTGTAATTTGAACCGCGGAGGACCTATGAGCGACACGAAATCTGATAATTTTCACTTGCCTGAAGGTATCAATTACGAGTGCACTGGTTGCGGCAAATGCTGCGGCGGTTGGTCCGTTCCTTTGACTGAAGAAGATTACCATCGCATCTCGGACATTGACTGGGCAAAAGAGTCGGACCGTTATATAGGCAAGGCGCTTTTCCGCGAGCTCAAGGATTACGAGAGCAAAGGCACTCCTTACACAAACGCAATCAAGGAAGGTTCCGACGGGCATTGCCCTTTCCTGGTGGACAACCTCTGCTTCATTCACAGCAAATACGGCGCCGAAACAAAACCATCCATATGCCAGCTGTTTCCCTACAGTTTCAACAAGACTCCGAGCGGTGTTTATGCCACGGTCAGCTTCTACAGCATGGGAGCCGTGAATAACAGCGGCAAGTCATTGATCGAGCAACGCCCATATCTCGAAAAAAAGTTTGCCGAATTCAAAAAGCTCTACCCGGATCACGAACCGAACTGGTCGCAAATTCAGCTGTCGACCGGCTTTCCAATCACCTGGGAGACATACCTCGAGTACGAGAGCAAAATTCTTTCATATATAAATGATCGGACCATGCCGATGGAGCAGCGATTTCTGAACGCCTCTACTTATCTCGCGCGCACGCTCGCCGAAAGGCGCGCCAGCGCGGCGGGCGCTGCCGGCGCTTCCACGAACGGCTCGCCAAACAACGCTTCACCACCCCCTCCGGCTGCCGGCGCATCGAGCAGTTCGCCCCAACTGAGCAGCGCCGCCTCGCTAAACTGGCTAGACAAGCACCTTCTCACCGGTTTGCACAAAATCTATTTTCCGGCGAAGCGCCTCGGCCGCGGCGAAGGCGACTTCAACTTCTATCGTTTTATATATCAAGTAATCTTCCAGGGCATCATCCCTGGAACGAAACTCCAGCTGCCGGGCAGGAGCTACTCTTTTGAAGAGCTGGAATCCATGCCGTTTCCATCAAATGAAGATCAAGAGATAGAAGATCTGATCTATAGATACTTTTTCTCTCGTATATTCGGCAAGCACTATTTCGGTGCCGGATTCGGGCAGCTGACGCTGATCAGCGGCTTCAACCATCTGGCAATTGTCTTCGCGCTCTTGAAGCTTCAATCAAAAGCAATCGCGAAATCACGCGACGTCGGCAAGGTTAGCTATCTTGATGTGGCGGCGGCCGTGCGTTTGTTGGAAAAACGGATGGGGGAAACGAATCTGGACGGCATGGCGGCGGCAACTTATGAAACGCTGATGCACAGCCCGAGGCGCGTGGCGCGTGTCTTGGCTCATAGTTAAAAACGGCGGAATCGATCCGCGGGACAAGATCTAAGGTGAAATCTCAGGCGATTTTGTAAGCTAGACAACAAAACCATGCTTGACTTCGGCACCAGATTAACGTAATCTAACCCTGTTCGTTTTTATTGGCTGCCTTCTGCAGCTACTTTTCAAAATCCTTACTACATCTTTTCCACCTTTCTCCAGGAGGTTCCTTATGCGAAACCTTACTAAAATGCTCGTCGCCGCCGCCGTAGTTCTTGGTGTATCCGCCGCTCCAGCATATGCACAATCATTTGGAGATCAGTTCTCCTCGATGGGTGCAACTGGTAACGTTCAAAACGGAAACACAGATGCCCGCAACAGCGGTACGCAAACACAACAATATACAAATGGTCAGTCCCCAGTTCTCCAAGGCGCCACCAACGGTACCATCGGTCCCCAAGGCGGAGATGCCACAGCCGTCATGGGTGTGAACACCGCAGGTACGGTTCGTGTCAACAACTTGGCTAACTTGGAAGCCTTGCTCAACATCATCGCCAACGGTATGGAAAT
>JAJPJO010000135.1 GCA_021324135.1 Pseudomonadota bacterium | reverse complement strand
TGGTCCAACCTCAAAAGTGATCTTCGGCGGTTGCAATCGATCGCCTGAGCGTGCCTTCAGCCCCTGTCGTCATGCTTGCCGGCGTGAAGTGCGTCTTGTAATTATTCTTCACTTGTCAGGAGAGTTTTGATTTCTGTATATGCCGGGCATATCGTTGTTGCCCGGATCCAAGGTCATTTTTCGTTACCGCGGGTGGCAGAGGCGATCTCAATGCGGTGAAAAACCGCATGAGAAGCCAGTCTTCTTTATGATCGGTTTTGCCACTTGAAGCGATGCTAATGAAAAATGTTGAGACATTATTATGTTTCCCTTGGAAACAACGCTATTCCCATACGATCTGCTGTTGTACAGTATGGGAGTCGCCGGTGGTGACAACCCGGTCACGACTGATTGATCAAATCAGATCGGACCGAGAAGTTAGGACTGAAGGCTGATAAGCCAGGGCGCAGGGAAGTCGATCAAGAAAGGCAGGCAGGCATCATGATTCATTACGTATATGCAACCAGAGGCGGTTATCTTTATTTAGTCGGTCGCTATTCGCATGCGCCGAAGCTCAAAAACAGCGATGAGTTTGTTTTGTCCGTACCGGAGAAAACTCCTCAAGCTCACATCGATACTCTTGCTCACCGCAGATTTATGGACCATCTGAAGCGTCCACGCAAGGTCAACCACGATCGTCATCACAAAAAAGAGCTTGCCACCGTATAAAGCGGCACTTCAATCGCCCTGAAGCTGCTCAGTTCTTAAGCTCTTGCAATCTTGCTACAGCCGGTAGCAAGATTGTTTGTTTTGAAATGTAATCGTTTCTGCACGCCGGAGAAATATTAACTTTCCTTAAGGTTGGCAGCATAAATGGCTGGCTTTCCGCTTCGTCGATTGGTTATTTCCCTCGACCAGATGGGCAATACCCAGGTACTTACGGATAAGCCCCGTCCGCATTTTTCGACTGGTGTTGCGGTTTATCAGCCATGCACAGATCCTGAGCTTTAGCTTAGACTCGTTATTAGGCGGTATCTCTCCGCGCACACTAGCACTTAGCTTCCTAGCTGTTTTAAGCAAAAGTCAAAGGGATCAATCGTTACTATTCAAATTGTGAGGATGACAGTCATGCGAAGGCGAAGAATTAGATCGGAGGCGGGTTTTACTCTGATCGAACTGCTCGTTGTAGTTATCATCATCGGAATTCTCGCGGCAATCGCGCTCCCGAACTTCATTGGCGCGCAAGACAAAGCACGCGAAGCATCAGTCAAGGCGAACATGCGCACGGCTCAAATCGCTGCCGAAATGTACGCTGTCGATGCAGCCGGCACTTATCCGCCGTCAGCGTCTGGTTCCGACTATCAGGCGTACTTCCCGGGTGGAAACGCCAGCCTCGTCGGTCCGCAAGGCGGCAACTACCCTGTCAATCCTTTCCTGGGCACGCCGCAAGGTCCCCAACAAGGCAGTGTGAGCAATGTTCAGACCTCACGCACGTCGGGCGGGTCCGTTGCCGGCGGCACTGGAGCGGTTGAATACAGCCCGATCGGCAACGGCGGTGCACCTACCAGCTATGCCATACGCGGCGGCAACAAGACGGGTCAATGTTTGGGAGGCACTGCGCCTGGCAGTTACCTGGTCTTGTCGAATCAGTAAACCCTTGCCGTCTGCGTAAAGTCTAATGAGAATTCGGGCGAGAAATGTCGTTTTGCTGCTCGCTTTAGTTCTTTCTATTTTCTCGCTTCGCTGGCAACTCGTGCATGCCGTCGAGCGGCTCCCTCGCCCGCCTGCCCAGGAGCTTATTCCATCACCGCATTCAATAAAAATGGTGACGCTCGGCTTCGATCATCTGCTGGCTGATTACTTCTGGCTGCAATTTATCGCTTATGTCGGCGATGCACAGCCGCGCTTGAAGGACCGCTACGCTCTGGCTGATCGCTACGTTGATTTGATTGCCACGCTCGATCCGCAGTTCGTCCAAGTTTATTGGTTTGCTGCCTTCACCGTGGGCGGTGACGAGCACCAGCCGCAAAGAGCCGCTGAGATCATCGATCGCGGCATCCAGGCCAATCCCAACAATTGGTTCCTGCCATATATCGCCGGGGTGAATCAATACCTGTATGCTGGAAACGAAAAATCTGCAGCGCGCTATTACCGCATGGCTGCTCGGTTTCCGGATGCTCCCTTTTGGCTCGAGTCGCAGGCGGAGGTTCTCGAATCGACGGCGCCGAGATTTTTCAAAGAAGCGAACAGTTGGCTCGGCATCTACACTTCAGCCCGGGAGCCGGTTGTGAAAGAGCAGGCAAGACATAAGTCCATCTATTATTGGCTGAGCATATACAAGTCAGCGCCAACCGAGAAAATTCGCGTCCGATCGCGCCAGGTCCTGCATGAGCTGGGTGTGGAAGTTCAGTGAAGGATCAAATCACATCAAGTCTTTGTATTGATCTTTCCACTTATCGAGCTTGGAATCGCCGGCGCCGTGACTTAAATTGCACTTCGGTGCGGCTTTCCTGAACTTAGCGATGTCGCCGTCGCCTATTTGAGCACAGCCGTCTATGATCAAAGCGCGCAATGGCTTGTTCTTCGCTAATGCCATCAAACCTTTGCCGGTAAAAGGATTGCCTGAGAGATCCAGAACTCTAACCGGGATCGTTGCCAGGACTTCAACACAATCATCGTTCAACTTGCAGCGCGGCATGGAAAGCGTATCCAACTTACTGAGCGCTTTGAGTTTACTGATGTCCTGCAGCTCAATGGTGTTGAACGAGAAATAGAGCGAATGCAAATTGGTGAGTGTGGCGATGTCGTCAAAGGCGCCGCTGTTGACAGGCGTGTTGCAGACGCTCAAGTTGTCCAGGTTCGTCAAGCCGCGCAAATTCTTGATACCATTATTGGTGACACCTGTGCCTTCGAGGCTGAGGCGATGAAGTGCGGTCATTTTGCAAAGAGTGGGCGTGCTCAGATCGGTTACATGCGAGCAATTAGACAGTAAGAGCTCAGTCAGAGTCGGAATCTTAGCAAGATATGGCACTCCTCCATCACCAACATCCGAGTCGGACAAATCGATCTGCCGCAGTGGCAATTTTTGAATATGCCGCAGCCATTTGTCTTGAACGCTACAGCCGGACAGAACGAGTATGCGGAGGTTCTGCATTTTCTCCAAATACTCCATTCCTTTCTCAGTCACTTCGAGTCGATATTTCGCCTCCGTTCTGAGCGGATTCTCCTCCAGATCGCGCTTGACCATAAGGTCACATTCCGTCGCTTGCGGCGCCCAGGCATTGTCTGTGTCCTGTGTGACCTTCATGTCGCGCACTGCTTTGACATGCCTCTCCGACTGATCGAGAAGTTTGAGAACCAAAATGATTGTGGCGAAGACAAGCAATACAGTGATGCCCAGCAAAAGGAGCATATCAATTCGCCCTGAACATCGCCTTCGGCTTTGCGAAGGGAAGCGAACATTTGCATTTGGTTTTGTGGCGGCGAGTGTCAGTCGTTCCAACGGTCGATTTTCCCGTGGCTTCTTTTATGATCCATTCTTTCCGAAATTCGTCCAGCGATCAATCCCCGCCCGGGCGTTTCGATCGGCAGCTCAATCAAGACCGCCATAGCGCTCGATCAATTGATCGAGGCGTCTGTCGGAGCGACTATAAATGACGCCGCATTCAGGGTGGATCTGGCGCAACTTCTCAACATCGGCTGCAGTCAAATTTGGACAACCTTCGATGTAGATTTGCCTGATGTGCTTTGTGCCTGCCAGTATCATCAAACCTTTACTGGTTATTGGCGTGCTTGAGAGTCCTAGCGAGTTTACGCCTAAGGATGCAAGGAATGGAATATCCTCATCAGTTATGTTGCATCGGTTCAGACCTAGCTTCGTCAGTTTCTTCAGTCCAGCCAGATGCACTAAATCCTTTCGATCGATTTCATTTTGCGACAAATCCAAATCATCGAGATTCTTGAGTTTGGCGATATCTGCCAGGGCGGCGCTTGTAACTTTTGTATATTTGAGTTTCAGGACGGTCAGGTTGGGCAGATTATCGCATAAAATTTTGACACCACTGTTGGTGCATTGCGTTTGTTCGAGGTCGAGACAAGTCAGTTTTTTCAGCGATTTGAAACTGCTGATGCCCTGATCGCCGATCTTCGTGCATCTTGCCAGAGTTAAGTCTGCGAGGTCGGTGAATTTCGAAATCATCCGCGCACCGCGATCGGTAATTTCCGAATCCGACAGAGCGAGGCGGGTTAAATGCAGGTCCTGAATGTATTGGAGCCAGTCGTCTTCAACGTTGCAACCTGCCAGATCGAGATTGGTGAGATTCTTCATCTTGCCAAGAATGCGCATGCCCTTATCGGAAATGTCGGCATGATAACCGGCCTTGGTCCGGTTGGGATCCTTATCGTAGTCTGCTTTGACAACGCCGTCGAGTTCGGCATCGCGCGGCGCCCAGCCGGCGTCCGTTGCGCTTTTCACTTTCATGCCGTGCACGGCTTCGACGTGACGCTCTGATTGATCCAGAAGCTTGAGCGTCAAAACGATGGTGGCGGCGACCAGCAGAACAGTAATCACTCCCAGCACGATCAAATCCGTTCTTCCAGCTGATTTGCGCTCTCCGGCAAGGCACCGCCGGCGACGATGTCTGCCATCGTATTTGGTGCGCATCGTTGGTGATGGTTGTGGGTTCACTGCCATCAAGCTGAGTAAGTGTTGTGCAGCTGACCGCAAGCGGCATCAATGTCCGTGCCGCGTTCCAGCCTGATTGTAACCGTTTTCCCGGAGCGCTCCGCTAATTCTTTGAAGCGCAATTGTGCATCTCGCGAAGGTCTATCGTAGAGGCTCGTGCCATCCTCTGCGTAAGTCGGATTGTAGGGGATGAGATTGATATTGCAATGCAAATCTTTTACGAGGTCGGCAAGAGCCTTCGCTTGATCGGCGCTGTCAGTCACACCTTTCAGTAGAACGTACTCGATGGTGACGCGCCGACCCGTGGTTTTGGCGTAATCTTTCAATGACTTAATCAGATCGCGAATCGGATACTTTCTGGTTATGGGAACGACTTCCTCGCGGGTGACAGTGTCGGGAGCATGCAATGAGAGTGCCAGCGTAATCGGCAACGCCTCTTCCTTGAGCCGCTCAATGCCGGGCACTATGCCGGAGGTGGAAACGGTGATGTGGCGCCCGCCTATACCGACGGATTTGATGATGCGGTGAACCGATTCGATCACCGATTCGGTGTTGAGGAGCGGCTCGCCTTGCCCCATGTAAACCAGGTTTGCCACTCGTTTGCCCGACTCCCTCTGGATGGACATCACCTGATCGACAATCTCTTGCGGGGCGAGGTTGCGCAGGAATCCGAGATAACCCGTGGCGCAAAAGGTACAGCCGACGGCGCAACCGACCTGGCTTGAAACGCAGGCCGAGAGAGTGTCCCGGTCTTGAAAAGCCATGAGCACGGACTCGACTAATTTGCCGTCCGTGAGCTTGAACAAGTACTTGCGCGTGCCATCCTTGCTCACTTGCAGAGTGGCAATTTCCATCGGCGAGATGCAAGCCACGTCTTGCAAACGATTGCGCAGTGCCGCGGAGAGATCGGTCATCTCATCGAATGACTTGGCCCACTTGGCATAAATCCAGCTGTGAATCTGATTGGCGCGAAAGGCGGGCTCGCCAAGATCCTTAACGAATTCTCTGATTTGCGCGAGTGAAAGGCCTGACAGCGCCACGCGTCCGGATTGATCGCGGATTGGCTCTTTCAAGTCTGTCGAGCGGCTAGTCATGACGCGGTAAGCATTCTCCAGGCGACGAGCGAGAGTGGTAGAGCTTTGGCTGCTCCAGGTTGTAAGCTTCAGGCGAGCGCCGTCTTCCTAAGATTATAGCTTCTTTCCCTCGCGCTTCCGGGAGACCGAGTTTATCGATTAAGCTGAGCGCACATCCGCAAACCTTGACAGGGCATCGATCTGCAGAGGTCGAGCCGATCGGGCTTAATGAAGGGCGCTTACCTGCGCTATTAAGTATTAAAATGTACCTTCTATTTTTCTGAAAGATTTTGGTGCACAGACGTCTTGCTGCCCAGATCGGCGGTAAGATACGGACTTAATGACGATTGGGAGTACCTTGAATGAGCGATTTCGACGACAAGCTGCGACAGTGGCTCAAGACCCTATTTGGAGACACTAACGAGCGTCGCTTGAAAGACCTGCAGCCTTTTCTTGAAAGGACAAACGCTCTGGAGCCTGAGTACAGCCGCCTCAGCGATGATGAGCTGAAAGCCAAGACGGGTCTGTTCAAGCTGCAGATCGAAAATGCCCTGAAAGATGTGCCCGATATCAAGCTCATCCCTGATGATGCGCCTAAAATGCCCGGACGGATTCGCACTCAGAAAGACAAGGTGCTGGGTGAGATTCTGGAAGAGATTATGCCCAGCGCTTTTGCAACCGTGCGCGAGAGTGGCAAGCGCATCCTCGGCATGCGTCACTTCGATGTCCAGATTATCGGCGGTGCCGCTTTGCACTTCAACAAAATCGCCGAAATGCGCACCGGTGAAGGTAAGACTCTGGTCGCCACTCTGCCTGTTTACCTGAATGCCCTCGCCGGTCGAGGCGCTCATGTGGTCACCGTCAACGATTATCTATCCAAACGCGACTCCGAGTGGATGGGAGCGATTTATCGTTTCCTCGGCATGTCCGTGGGACTGGTCTATTCACACCAGCCCGACTGGGAGAAGAAGCAAGCTTACGGGGCTGATATCACATACGGTACCAACCACGAATTCGGCTTCGATTATCTGCGCGACAACATGCGAACCAGCCTCGACGATCTGGTGCAAAGGCCTTACTACTACGCCATTGTGGACGAGGTCGACAACATCCTCATCGATGAAGCGCGGACGCCCCTGATCATATCGGGTGCGCCTGCCGAGTCGTTTACCGAAGTGTATAAACGCATGGCGCAACTCGCTCCTCTAATGGAGAAGGGCAAGGATAAAGACGATGAGGACTGCGACTACTGGGTGGATGAGAAGGGAAGAAATGTGCTCATCACCGAGCGTGGTGTTATAAACGCCGAAAAGCTTTTGGGCGTGGAGTCGCTGTTCGACATGCACTTCAACTTCCACCATCATCTCGTGCAAGCGCTGAAGGCTAAAGAGCTCTTCCACATCGACAAGGAATACGTCATTCGCGTCAATGAAGAGGGCACGCCGGAGGCGGTCATCGTCGATGAGTTCACCGGTCGCATGATGTTGGGAAGACGCTGGAGCGACGGTTTGCACCAGGCTGTGGAGGCCAAGGAAGGCGTTCCCATTCAGGAAGAAACCATGACGTTTGCTTCCATCACCTATCAAAATCTCTTCAGGCTCTACCCGAAGCTCGCCGGTATGACCGGCACCGCCATGACTGAAGCGGCTGAGTTCAACAAGATCTACAACCTCGATGTGGTGGCGATTCCGACGAACAAAACCAGCATTCGCACCGACCATTCCGACGTTATTTACAAGACGGAGCGGCAGAAATACTATTCAGTCGTCGAGGAAATCGTCGAAATGCACGAGCTTGGCAGACCGGTTCTGGTCGGCACGGTGAGCATTGAGAAATCGGAACTGATCTCGGAACTGCTTTCCAAACCGCAGAAAATGAGCGAGTTCCTCGTCGCCAAGATAACCAAAGCGGCCGAGTACATAAAGGCCAAGAACCTGCAAGGTGAGTCGATCAACTCGCTGAAGAAAATATTCGAACGTCCCGGCGCCGTTGAAGCGGACAAGCTCGAGCAAGTAATCAACCAGGTTGAAAACGAGCACAAGAAGCACGAGGAATTGATCGAGCGGCTTTATTCCATTCACGTGACTGCGCAGGTAGTGACAGCGATCAGGAAGGGCATTCCCCATCACGTTCTGAACGCCAAACATCACGAGAAAGAGGCGATGATTGTTGCTCAAGCCGGCAGAAAGGGCGCTGTCACGGTAGCGACGAACATGGCTGGTCGAGGCACTGACATTCTTCTAGGAGGCAACCCGGAATATCTCGCCAAAGAAGATCTCAAAGACGAGGAAGGGGATGAGGAGCTGGATCACGAGTCATCCGAGTACCAGAAAAAACTTTCCGAGCTCACTAAGAAATATAAGGAAGAAACGGATAAAGAACACGACGAAGTCGTCAAGCTTGGCGGTCTGCACATCGTCGGCACCGAACGGCATGAATCTCGACGCATAGACAATCAGTTGCGCGGACGAGCGGGACGGCAGGGCGACCCCGGCTCGGCCCGTTTCTTCCTCTCATTGGAAGATAGTCTCATGCGCATCTTCGGCGGTGAAAAAATCGCCAAGCTGATGGATATCATCGGCGCTGATGAAGAGATGCCGATCGAGCACAAAATGGTGACGAGCTCCATTGAAAAAGCGCAGAAGAAGGTGGAAGCGCACCACTTCGATATGCGCAAATATGTTTTGCAATACGACGATGTGCTCAACACGCAGCGCGAGGTTATTTACCGAGAGCGCCGGCGTATTCTCGAGCATACCGATTTGCGCGACAATATCGTGGACATGCTCGAAGAGCACGTTGATTTGATCATTTCGGCTTACATTACACCCGAGACGCCGCCGGAGGTTTGGGAAACCGACGGACTGCCTGAATTGCTCGGGGTTTTGGAAAACGATGTGCCGTTAGTGGCCGGCGTTTCCATAAATGAGCTCTCGGGGCTGTCTTATGAAGACCTGCGCGACAAGCTGCAATTGGCCGTTAAGAAAGCGTATGAAGTGCGCGAGGAGAACATCGGCAAAGAGATTATGCGTAATCTCGAGCGCCAGATCCTGCTGCGCACCATCGATATGAAGTGGGTCGATTACCTGCACAATATCGAGATTCTGAGAGAAGGCGTCGGGCTGCGCGGCTATGGTCAGCGTGACCCGTTGCAGGAGTACAAACGCGAAGCATTCGACATGTTCAATATGCTCTTGCGTCAAATTCAGCAAGAGACCGTTCAGCTCATCTTCCGCGCCGAGCCGCTGATCACGCCGGAGCAGCCTGGTTTTGAAGGCGAGCTGCCGCCCGAGCTCATGCAGATGTTGGCTGAGCATGGCATTACGATCACGGATGCGGAAGGAAATGTTCGCACATTGACTCCTGAAGAGATCATGCTTCACGCCGCTGCTCTGGCAGGTGACGAGCCTGAAGAGAAGGACGATTCAAGCGAAGAGCTTCGCGATCCGCATCCAGACGAGGCAGGCGAAACTTCATCAGTCGGCACCATCGGCGACACCGTTTCCGAGGTGACCGGGTCGGACGCGGGTGTGTCGGAAACGACCGGCTCGGCAGGTTCGGACACGACCGATTCGGCAGTCCCCGATACGACCGGCTCGGAGAATAGTGCCCTGAGCGAGTCTGAGGGCGAAGCCGATGTCGAGCACATCAAGGACGGCAATGGTGCGGTCGCCGGCGTTCCGCAAAAGATGGATACCAAATCCGGTGGCAAGCGCGAGAGTCAGCCCAAGAAGAAAAAGAAGTGATGCCCGGCTTGCTCGCTTGTGC
>JAJPJO010000389.1 GCA_021324135.1 Pseudomonadota bacterium | reverse complement strand
TTGTCGGGCGATTGATTGCTGCCGTTTTCCGGATCGTTCTTCACCGCATCTGGTGCCCCAGTTTCATCAGGTGACGTTTTAGCTGGAGAACCAGAGGAGGCGGAGCTATTTTGAGCCGATACCGCATTTGGTGCCATGGGCATTCTGCCGGTTGTCGTCGAAGGATACTTCAGGCGGTCATGATGCAGCGTTCGCCATACACGAACAAAGGCCAGCTTCACCCTGTGCAACTCGTCGTAAGTCAAGCTTGACTCAGAGAATTGTTCGTCCTGCCAGCGATTCTCGAAAACTTTCTCGATCGCTTCTTCGACTTCTTCCTCGGTCGGATCCTTCATGCTATGCGTTACCGCTTCTGAAACATCAGCAAGCATGACAATGGCCGTTTCCTTCGAATGCGGTTTGGGACCGGGATAGCGATAGAAATTCTGATCGACATTCTCAACGCCGTCACGCAGGCAAGCCTTGTGATAGAAATAAGCCATCAGTGTCGTGCCCTGATGCATCGGGATGAAATCTTGAACCGCATTAGGTAAGGCGTATTTCTTGGCCATTTCCAGCCCGTCGGTCACATGAGCGAGAACGCGCTCCCGGCTCTCCTCTGGAGTCATCGAATCATGCGGATTGGTAGCGCCCAGTTGATTCTCGATAAAGAATCTCGGCTTCACCATTTTGCCGATGTCGTGATAAAGCGCACCGGCTCTGACCAGGTTTGCATCAGCATTTATTGCTTTGGCACCGGCCTCGGCCAGATTGGCCACCGCCAGACTATGTTGATACGTGCCAGGTGCTTTCTCTTCCAATTGCCGCAATAACGGCTGCTCGGCGTCAGTCAGTTCAATCAATCGATAAGGCGTAATCAATCCAAAAATGTTCTCCAGGAACGGCAGCGATCCGATGGCAATGATTGCCGAGGCGATACCGCCGGCAAACTGCAGACCCACGGTTTGCAGGTTCGGAGCACCAGCTGGAAAATCCATCATCAGCCAGGAAATGATAGCCGGATGTGCATGCCCACCAAGAAGGAGCGGTAAAAGCTTGCCGATTCCAAAGGCGAGAAGATAGCCGGCCGCCTGTGCGACACCGACGGCCAATCCGGTAAAGACAAGCGCGTTTCTTCGTTTCGTATACGTCACGATGGCGGCCATCGCCGCGCCCCCCAGAGACAACAGTGAAACGCCGCTCAATATGCTGTCGACGGCCAGGACCAGCACCAAGGGTAGTATCATGGCGGCGGCCACCCGCCGACCGAAGAAGATGGTTAAAACAAGAGCGGCAGCAGGAACAGGTATGAACTGAGCGTAGCCGTTGCCGCAGATCGAGGCGGTAATGCTCGTGACGATGCCGATTGTGTACAAGAGTGAGATCGAGGTCGTCGAGAAGAAATGCTGCGGCTCGTAGGTGAACAGAAAGAGAGCGAAAAAGCCGATCGCGCAAAGCAATGCAATGCCAAGCACAACCAGAAGGGTTGGGCTTTTCACACTTTTGACGGCCAGCAGCTGCAGGACCTGCAAACGCTCATCGGTTACAATCTGCCCTCGGCGAACGACTGTTTCGCCTTCCCTGATCTGTTTGGTCACAGGCGCCACGGCTCTGGTGGCCGCATCAGCTTTAGCTTTAGTAGCGGCCGAATCGATCACCACGTTCGGCTCCAGAGCCGAGCAAATGAGCGTCGCCGTGTGCTTGCGCACAAGCTCGCTCCAGTGATCGGGCAGAAATTCATAAACCGTTCCATGCCAGTAATTCTTGTCATTGACTGGAAAACGCTCGAATCTGTCGCACAAGCGCTTCGACGATTCAAGCGTAGCGGTTATGTATTGATCCATATCAGCAGGTCTGACGCTGAGCGCGATGAGAATATCATTGCTTGATACCGTTTTTCGGCGGGTTCTGAACTCGGAAAGGGCCTCTCGCTGTTTGCGCAAGACCGCAATCGCATCGGTCATCGCTGAGGCGCGGCGCGCTTCCCCGCCGGCAGAGCCGTCTTTGCCGCCTCGAGCTTTGCTGATTTTGCGTGGCGTTTTCGCCCCATGCGTGGCAGCCACCTCAGCAGTCGGCGCCCGGACCGGTCTCGAGAGCTTCAATTTCAAACTATCCATTACCCCGGCAAGCGGCGGCGGGCTGGGCTCGGGCAGATCAGGATCGGACAGGACCTGGAAATTCTCATTTGGACAGGTGAGCGCAAAGAGATGCTCCTCCGGCGTAATGCCCAGAGCCTGAAGCTCTTTCGTCTGGGCTATGCCCAGCCCCTGCAAATTCCTGGCCAAATCGAGGCTCTGCTTGATCTTGCCGAGGGAGACCTGATCCTGACTGCGATCGATGCGAAAGACCGGAATAACACGCTCCCTGGCGTCTTCGACGGCTTTCTTTGTAGCCTCGGCATCAATGATGGTGGCGCCGTGTGTGGCAATGATGTCCTTTTCAGCCAGATCACCAGGGCGAATTCCAGGTGAGAACAGCTCGCCGGCGGTTACCGATACAAAGAGGAGCAGCGCACCAACGATTCCAATAGCCACCCAGGCGAAAAAGTCACCGCCCTTAGGAAATACGGCGTGATGCGGCTCGTCGTGATGGTGATGCGCAGGAGCTGGTTTTAGATTAGATTGCGCTGTACTCACAAGTGATAACCTGAGCTGAAGAGAAAGTCGGCGATATTAAATTTAACCTCGACGATTAAGCGTAAAATTCTCTTCACAGAAACATATTACTCCTAGTTAGCTCAAACCGGAGCCAGTTCTTATAACCTCTCGGCTTCGGATTTATCAAGAGCATTTCCTGAAAGCTTCAGCAGCGAAATTGCCGCGCCTGGCCATCGTCTATCATAAGCCGTGGCTTCAAGCCCCGAGCGTTCTTTCAGCCAGGCAAGGAGAATCAAATTGGCAACTGTTCTCATAACCGGAGCAGCCGGCTACATCGGCAGTCATTTCCTGCGTCGCCTGCTTCACAAGGGCGGTGTAAAGATCGTCGCTGTCGACAATCTCACTGAAGGACACCGCGAGGCACTTCCAAGCGACAGTCGGATAACTTTCAGCGAGACGGACATCGCCGACCTGGATAAAATGACCCGCCTCTTGCAAGACCACAAGGTTGATGCCGTCGTTCACTTTGCCGCCAATGCGTATGTTGGCGAGTCCCAGGAGAAGCCGTTCAAATACTTCGACAATAACGTGATTGGAACGCTCAACTTATTCAAAGCCATGGATGCAGTCGGAGTGAGCAAAATCGTTTTCTCATCAAGTTGCGCTACCTACGGCAATCCGAGCAGCTATCCCATTGACGAGGACCACAGCCAGAATCCGGTCAGCGTCTATGGCATGACCAAGCTGATCGTCGAAAAAGCTTTGCGCGCCCTGGCAGGATCAAAAGGCTGGTCCTATGCCAGTTTGCGCTACTTCAACGCCGCCGGCGCTGATGATTCAGGCGACATCGGCGAGAGTCATGATCCGGAAACTCACCTGATTCCATTGGCTTTGCAGACGGCGCTGGGCAAACGCGACTGTTTGAATGTTTATGGCGAGGACTATCAAACTCCTGATGGAACCTGTATTCGCGATTACGTTCATGTCAACGACCTTGCCGATGCGCACATTCAAGCGCTGGAAAAGCTCGGAGACAATGCCGAGATTATTGTCAATCTGGGCTCATCGGTCGGGGCGTCGGTTAAGGAAGTGGTTCGCATGTGCGAAGAGGTGAGCGGCAAAAAGATCGCGCTGAAAAGCTGTCCGCGGCGCTTCGGTGACGCGGTTGAACTGGCAGCCGACTACAAACGCGCCAGGGAAGTTCTGGGCTGGCAGCCGCAATACGACCTGAGAAGAATTGTTGAAACGGCGTGGCGATGGGAAAGCAACAGGCGCTTTTGAGGGGCGCTCAGCCTGGGTAAATAGTTGAAAGAACCCTGAAACATGGCGGTAGCATTATGTCCGGCGCGGAGCGAGATGGACATGGCGAGATAGACAAGCGCTCGACGCCAGCGGACGAGCACGCGAAGGGTTCAAAGAAGGCCGCTGCCGGGCTTGCTCAGGAAGCCCTTTTTGGAAAACGTCCCGGATCGCAGGCGGCGGCACTGGCCGGTCAGGCGGCAGACAAATCGGATGAGACCAAAAGTGATCCGACCGCCGTTACACAAAACCCGGCAAGCAACGATCAACACCATGACGCCAGAAAGAGCTGGTTGTATCTAAACAAATGGGACAATCCGCTTTTGAGCGCGTACAGTCTTCGCGCCGGCTACCATGGTCTGAAAGGCGACCTGTTTATCTCAAAAGAGAATGCCCTGAGCAAGCTCAAGCAAACGAGTTCGGTTGGCGAAGCGCTGGTGCAGCGAGCCGCAACCATGGAAGAGTCGGGCTGGTCGATCGGTCGCATGAAGATAAACGACCCTTATCTCACGCGGGCATTTCCCAATCCCATCAAGCGCGCGATCATGTATCCGATGGTTGCCGGCTACAACTCATCGTTCGCGGACGGCGTTCCCGTCAAGCGTGTGGCATACAATTCATGGGCCCACCTCGCCAATCAAGGGTTGACGAGCTTCGGCAAAGGCAGCCCGGTGACTCGAATCGTCGGCAATCTGGCTCACGAACTCGGTCATTACGATGGTGTGCCGCTGCCGGAGGCATCAGAGATTGCCAATCTCTCCGCGGCAGACAAAAGGGTAGTGGCACTACGTTTGGTGCAAACCGAAACCAATGCAATCCTGCCGCAACTGCATGTTTCAGAAAAACTGGGCGCTTATCATGGCGACATCGAGATATATCGCGAGGCTCTCAGGCAGGGCAAGTTAGGCAGCCTGATTCGCAAGCGCTGGCTCTCTTACGGGCATGGATATGAGGCGTTGAATACAATTACGCCAAACGAGGCCGACTCCTTTGTCAAAGAATTGCTCGACACTAACTACAAAGGCGTTGTAAAACCAAACGGCAGCGTCGGTGAATTCAGCATCGAGGCCGTGCGTGGAAAGTATTACGGCGAGACGGCTCTCGATGCCACCATTTTGAACCGGATGAAGAGCACCGAACCCGGTCTGGCTGTTGGCGAAGGAAGGCTGGCACGATTCCTCGGCGAAGGCACCGGCGCTCGCCTGTTCAATCGAGGCACGCAAGCGCTTGCCGGAGTCGGTCTGGCGCTTACCGCCACAAATATAGCAGCCGGATTTCAGGAGAGTCGAGCAGCTGGAATCGGCAAAACAGCGAGGGCTGGTTTCAATCTCGCCACATATGAAGGTGGTAGCATGGCCGGTGCACTTCTCGGTCAGCAGATCTTGCGCATAGCTGGAGCCCGATCCGGTTATCTGGCATTGCCTGCAACCACAATCATGGTCGGCATCGGTGTATCGGCATACCTCGATGTCGATTACGGACCACGCCTCGAGCAAGCCGTCAAGAAATGGGCGTCCGATGATGATGAGACGGAAAGATTGCTGCGCACGGCCGGTCGTTTACACAAATAAATGGCTCGATAAAAATCAGTATATGCATCGTGACTTGATTTAAATTTCATCAGAGTCGCTTGCCGCTCTTCAAGCGAATTCCATTTGCAATAATTAGCTCATGACGATTATCCAGAGTCAGGGGCATCAACTTCCCGAGAAAGCACGTGACGCCAGAGGTGCGCGTGGATCGCTTTCAGAGGGGAATTCTTCTCAGCATGAGGGCGTCAAATCAAGCGCCCAGCCTGAGAGTACAAAGGAAAGCCTGCCCAAAAAAAGCGCTGGTCAGCCGGCGAAAGACACTGAGGCTAACTTGAGCAAAGGTCTGAGCGGGCGCTCGAGCGTTCTCTCTGCAAAGGAAACAAGCTCCGATTTGAAGTCGGACTCGACTTTGCGACCGGACAATCTCGATGAGTACATCGGTCAAACGCGCCTGAAATCGATGTTGACGATGTCGATCACGGCGGCGAAGCGCCGCAATGAGCCGATCGATCAC
>JAJPJO010000112.1 GCA_021324135.1 Pseudomonadota bacterium | reverse complement strand
GTAAGTACCATTATTGGTGACTGCGGTGAGCGCAATTATCACATCGTGCGTCAATTTGCGCCATACTTGGTGGAGAATTACGATCATTTGCTCGAGTTGTAAGCTTTTGGCATCTCTGCCGAAAATGGTGATTGGTACTCTTGGGTTGGGATCGCCAGAACCGGCTGGTAGAGCGGTACAGAGAATCTGTATATTGCCGAAAAGGGTCCTTTTCGGCAAAATTATAGCTCGGTGCGCACCAGATGAAATCATGCTGCCATGGATGGCTGCTTGCCGATCATCTGCTTGCCTTGCTTGTGGCACTGACCAGGTCATTCAAAGTGCCCTCGCTTTCATGATAATATACCGCTACTGACTGCAACGACAGTCCTAAAAGCTGTGCCAAGTGAGTCCTGGGAACACCAGATTGTGCCAGTTTTCGGGCATAGGTGTTTCGCAATATCGACGGCGTCACTTTGATATCCGTCAAGAGCGAGTATCGCTCGATGACATAGTGCACCATCTTCGGTGTCAGCTTCTGTCCATTTCGTGTGAAAATCCAGCCTAGCTGTGATTTTCCGGCTTCCCGGGATACATCATCAAGACCACGATCGACCAGTACCTGCATGGCCTCAGGGTTAATCGGTATCTGGCGTTTCCCAGAGCGTCCGGCTATATCGAGCATGAGACACTTTTGTCCACGCCCAAGCTCATGAAAAGAGACATGCTTCCAACGCAGTTGGCACAGCTCTGAAACAGTGAGTCCGGTGTGAGACAAGAATTCAACTATCGCTAGATCTTCCGGTTCTGCATATAGATGCACTACTTTGAAAAACGCCTTAAGGTCGCTCCTGCTCAGTGCTTTTGCTTGGGGCTTCACTTTGGATTTATGCTTAGCGGTCATAGACAGCACAAATTCTGCGTTAATACCTTCAAATATGAGCCAGCTGCGAATCGAATACAGGTGGCGAGCCTTAGTCGCGGGACTGTAGTGCCTGTGACTCACATGCTTCTCGAACTGATCGAGCAGGATAGGGAGATTGAGACTTCGCAGTTCGGCAGTCAGACCGTAAGCCTCCAACCAATCGGCAAAGAGGCAAAGGTCGGAAATAATGTTTCGCTTGGTGCTCGGGCTTTTATTGGAAACCAGGACATAGTCCATGTAGTGCCCTAACTCATCAGACCAAGTCTTTTTGGAAGTGGTGTGACTTTTGGGTGCTGGGGCTTTCTTCGGCGGGTCATATTCGCCGCTCTTGAACCATTTTTCAAGTGCCTCAAATGCTGAGTTGATTTCCTTTTGCTTCTCTTCTGCCTTCTTAGCATCAGATGAGTCCTTAGGAAAGCGATCTGGATGGAATGCCTTTGTGTACCATTTACGGGCTTCTTTGACTTGCTCAAAGGAGGCTCTAGCGTCTAAACCAAAGACGCGAAAGTGCTTGTCTAAATGATCTGCCATCATAACTGTGTCTACAAGAAATCTTACTATAGATAGATTCTACTACGCATACACCTATCATAGGTGAATTATCTCTATAGATAGATTCCAGAGGAGACACAAAGGATGCTACGTAGGCTAGTAGATTGTTTTTGCTTCAACAAAAAACTCACGCCAGAAACAGAAATGGCTTGATGCGATTTTGACAGGTTGATAAATCAATGTTCTGAATTCTGTATCGATGAACCATAATGGACCTTATCGGACCGTTCATGCTGCCACCGGTTTCGGTGGCAGCATAAAGGACAAAAGCTCAAAAAATCAAGACTTGGCGACCATGCCCGACAAATCCTTCATGCACGGCACTCAAAAAATGGAGTGGCAAGCGAAACCCTGCGAAATCTCTGCAGGCACGATGTCGCCAGAGCTGATTGAATCAACGTGCTTCATTTATTCAAAGCCCCTAAATATACCGTCGTCATTTGCGTTGTCTAAGAAGTCTTCAAAGCCCATATTTGCAGTAGAAAGATTTGCCTCAATAGTACCGATTTGAGATGGTATTACGCGCAATTCCCAGCCCGGACCACCGTAAAGGTAAACGACCAACAAGGGATGCTCAGGATTTGACATGGCCTCTTCATCAGCCAAAATGATAAAGGTGTGCGGATAAGAATCCTTTGCTAAATCCAAGAACTCGGACACCGAGGTGTTCGCAAAGGCTAAATCATCAACATAGTGCAGATTTGCCAGGTAATTATCCCAATTTGGCTTTCGTGTCAACGCGCAAATCTCATTCCATGCATCCTGATCAGAAAAATCTGTTCGAATGAACAAGGCAGTCTTTGTAGGGGGTAACTTCTTGCTTGGCATGAATGGTAGCCCAAAAAATGAAATGAAGCGGGCTTTTCATTTTATGGGAAAAATATCGAAAAAAAGAGAGACAGCTGCGACTGTCCCTCTAACGAGTGAGAATGGATTTTTAGATTAGATCGGATTGTTTGGGCGGCAAGATTTCATTTGTCATGGGAAGGGTTTATTGCGCGATACCATGATAATGAATTCTGCGATTTACAGTAGGTTCCAAAAGGCGGGGCGGCCCTATGTCGTGGGCCGCCCTAGTAAAGCACTATTACATCCATTCCTTATGGAGGGTCTTCCAGCATCCAGCACATATTAGCTCTTTCTCCTTATTTGGTCGGGCCAAAATTCCCACACTTCTGTTCTTAAAAGCCCTGTGCTCCAGTTCCTGGCAATTCTATAATCCCCGTTGCCTGTCATCTCATCGAATAACGATGACAATAATGCGAGCGGTGAGGAATCTGGATTGCATAAGTCTTTTCGTAGGACGATGCCGAGAAGCCGCTTGAATTTATACTGACTTTGTTCTGGTAGCGAGAATTGAAAAGGTTGAGAGCATCGTAGACTTTGCCCAACCATTTTCATTGTAACTGCGGTGTTCTTTGTTGGATCGTTCCTATCCTCAAGTTGAGCAATGATGTCTATAAAGTAATAGCCAAGTTTTGTATGACTTACGGTTACACAGTTGGATGAGATTGCAGCATGCGCGCCATCGAAATCACAAGCCCTTCCGTCAGAAGAGAAAGAAGCAAAGTTTAGGAACCTTTGCTGCATGATTACAAGAATACTTAGCGTAGCTATCAGACAGAATGTCTGAGCACATGATTTTAGCCAAACGTTTTTTACCATTTGTTCTAATCCGCCTAAAGTGATATTACTATAATGCACTTTTTCAGTTTGTTTTTCTAGGTTCTGCCTACAAAGTCATTACCGGAGGCGCACTGCCCCCTATTACCGTATATTCATGGATTCCAAAGAAGTCGTAATATATGAGCAGGTTGGTAATCGGCTGTTGGTTGTAGAAGTTTCCTGGACCGGCTGTCAGAGAACCAAAGAATGGTCCACTAAACACATGTCCTTTGTCGTCCTGGTACTGACTTGTATACCTAGGATCGATTATGAACCAACTCACCGTTTTGTTTGGGGCAACCTTTACTCCGCTCGTGAAAGTAACGAATGGCTTTCCGAACTGAGCGGCCTGCTGCACGTCATTGTAAGTAGGTGCTGAACTTCCAGTGTGTCGATGGAACATGATAACTGTGTTGGAATTCGGATTGGGATTGAAGGCATGGTTGTTGCCAACCATATTACCACCGTACCAGGACGTCACAGAAAGATCGGGGACGCCCTGGACGCTCTTGGAGAGGTTATCTATATTCCCACCGCTTTCCACGTCTGACTTCTGGCTAAGGAGATCAGCTGTTTGATCGGCTGCCTTCTGCAAGGCCAATCCTATGCCTGCCGCATTCCAAGGTGTACCTGGATTGTAGAGAGCACTTTCGAAGAAACCATTACCATAATACGCATCCAGAGTGTAATAAGGGATTGTCCCCGTTGCATCGTAAGATTGTGTTGCCACATTCAAATAGTCTGAGTAGGTGAAGCCCAAGGTGTCTCCGCCACCACCTCCTCCGCCATCGCTCGACAAGCCCATGCTGTCGGTGCCATTGAGCGGATCATTGCCGATGTATCCATAGAGGTTCGCACCGCCACCGTATCCGATCGGATCTGGCTGCAGGAAGCGACCTGTTCTCGGAGAATAGTAACGGCGCTTGTAATAATAAAGCCCGCTTTCCGAGTCATAGCGTTGCCCGGTGAAACCGAAGGAGCTGCCATTAACTGCGGTGGCATCGCCCCACGGCGAATATTTGTTTGTGTTCGTCACCTTACCGATATTCGGGCTCGTGGTGCCGCTCGTGGCAACGATGGAGCCTATATAATCAGCATGCAAATATGTGTTTGATCCGCTATTCGGCACGATGATCATGACCTCATCGGCGCCGACTCCGTAAACATAGCGATTCTGTAAGGTCCCGCTCGATCCGTCATAATCGGCGAGGCGAACCATGCCGGCATAGAAGTAGTTGGTCAGGGTTGACCCGACTGCCTTCTGAGCCTGGCGGTGCATGGGATCATAGAGGAAGCTCAGACTCGTCCCGGTCTTGCTCGCACTGGTCAGACGGTTCTCGGTGTCATATCCGAAGGTCCACGTGCCGTCACCCGTCAAGCAGCCATTGCTGTTATAACTATAAGAAGCACCGCCAACGCTGGCATACTCGTTGACATTATTGGCCGCACCGTATGTGGTGGTACCGCTTCCGGACGGATGCCAGAGGGAGCTGTCGCTTGTGGCGTTGCTGGTCATCTGCCCAGCCCCGTTGTAGCCGAAGGTCCAGGACATAGTCGATCCGACAAACACATGGGTCATCGCCGCCAGATAGTTGTTGAGATGATAGGTATAGCTGGTTGTGACGCCATTATCCCAGGTGATGCTCGTCCGCCTGGAGAGCTGGTCATAGCCGAATTGGACGGCACTGCCGGTGGCGCCATTCAGTTTGATGTCCGTCAGCCGGTTGAGGTTATCGTAAACCCGCGTGACGTAATAACCATCGGGATAGGTGATGCGAGTCGGATTTCCGTTGTTGTCGAGCTGGTACTGGACGTTCTTCCCGCTTGGTCCCTGCTCTTCGATCAGGCGGCCGGCGCTGTCGTAGAAATACTGGAACGCGCCGCTTTCTGGATGATTGGCGACAACCGGCGTTGAGATCTGCGTGACCTTGCTCGCGATGTCGTACTGGAACGTGACGACAGGCTGACTGGTCGGAGACTTCGTCGAAAGCCTGTTGAGCGCATCATACGTGTTGACGATCGTATTTCCAGAGCGGAACGTGAATGTTAGGACGTTGCCGTTGTTATCATAAGAAGTGTTCTGCTGGAAAGTGGTATCAGGGTAGGTGACCTTGTTGGGACGGTCGAAACCATCGTAAGAATATGTTGTAGTGTTCGAGCGCGCATCGCTGAACTGGTACAGCAAGCCGTTGTTCGTATAGGTGTATGTCTGCGCGATCGAGCCCGAGTTGTCCGTGACCGTGTAGAGCCGCGAGGCATTATCGAAGGCATAAGTAACAGTGCGCAGCTCGGGGTCCTGCACTTGCTGGACACGATCCATATTGTCGTAATTCCAGGTCGTGACCTTGTTTGCAGGATCAGTGACAGTTTTGCGCTTGTCAGACAACGAATAAGTAAATGTCGTCGTCTGCCAGCCCGGAACACCAGCCGTCTGCCTCTGGACCGACGTCAAGTTATTGTTGTAGTCGTATCCAAAGTTCGTGACATAGTTGAACGGGCTGCACTCCGTGCGCTGCGTCAGACGGCGCTCGCTGTCGAAAGTGAAGCTCGTCTGATTGGAGCGCGGATCGGTAATGCTTGTGGCATTGCCGACGGAATCGTACCCGAAGCTCGCCGTCAAATTCAGTCCGGCAGCCACAGTGATCGTTTCAGTCGCCCCCATGCTCAAGGACGACGTGTAGGTCGTTGTATTGCCTGCCGACGTGCCGAGCGCGACAACGGCTCGGTTGGCATAGGCTACGATGTTGAGTGCGGCAAGATGGCTATCGGCATTCACCGCGTTCGCCAGTCCTGTTGCTATTTTACTCAGAGTGTCGCCGGTCTGAACCGTGTAGGACACGGATTCCTGCCCGCCGCTCAAGCTGCTGTCATGCGCCGTGAGCGTGAGCACATCGCCGACGGTGACGGTACCGCCAATGGTGGCGGTCCAGTTCGTATTGCCTATGGTTGAGAGCAACTTCTCGGTCGAGCCATCATATGTTATCTGGCTCTGGATACCGGTTGGATCGTAGGCAAGCAGGAGCTGCCCTCGGCTGTTGTAGAAGAACTGAGCCTTGGGAGACTGCCCGTTGACCGCTGGACCGACGACGCTGGCAAGCGTTCCGGTTGAGGAGTTGTAATTGAACGTAGTCGTGTTACCGTTGCCGTCCTGCGCCGTATGCACCTTGTTCCAGGTCGAGTCATACGTGAAATTCAAGGTGATGTTCGAGAGTCCGGAGCCGGCTTTCGGAACGGCGGTGGTGCTCAGGACGTTGTTCTTGCTATCGTACGTGACTGTTGAATAATTGCCTTCAGGCGCCGTTACCTGAATGACCCTGTCGAGTCCGTCATAGGTTGTCGTCCAGGTCTGACCGACCTGGTTCGTGAATGAGATTACCTTTGCGCTGCCCGACCAGTAATAAACTTTGCTGTTGCCGTTCGGATCTTTCTCCTCAGAGCGAGCACCAGAGATGTAATACGTCCAGGTGTTGTTGAATGCATCCTTCTGAGTCTGCACCCGGCCAAGCGAATCGTACGTGTTCGTCACGATTGCGTTTGCCGGATTGGCAGGCTTGAAGATCTGCGTCATCCTACCTGGCACATCGTAAGAGTAGGTCGTTGACCTGCCGTTGGCGTCGGTGAAGGTGGTGAGGTTCTTGTTCCCATCGACCGTGTAGCTGACGCTGCGGCCGTTTCCATCAGACACAGACGAGAGGTATCCGCTCGTGTAACTGAGCGTTAGCGTGCGGCCAAGCCCGTTTGAAATAGTATTCAGGAAACCAGTCGTGCCATCATAGGTCAGCGTTACTGTAACGCCAGCAGGATGCACCCAGGTCGAGAGCCGCCCGTGAGAGTCAAAGTTGTAGCTGACACCCTGGGGGCTCGTCAGGGTGTACTGACCGCCGCTCAGAGTCAAGACGGATGCGCCACCATTTGTGGAGGCATAGCTGCCGTCGGGAAGCTTCGCAAATGCCAGGGTGTCGGTTGGGAAGCTCACAACAACGATATTGTTCGTGATTTGATCGATAAGCCACTGGCAGCCGAGCGCTGCCATCACATCCTTTTCTACCGGCTTGGTATTGTCGGTAAAGATGTCCTGGCAGATATACATCTCGGTAATTGCAGCCGCTGCGCAGATGGCACCGCCAGCAATTCCGATCAAGGGATCACCGTTAGCCAGGGCGGTAATCTGATAGCTGTGGTTCCAGCCCAGCCCGAGAGGACCATTCAAATAGCGGTTCCTGGAGCTGTACGCGCGCCCGAAGCTGAGACCATAGGGGAAGCCCTGACTCCCCAGTGTCATATCCGTCCGGTTGTACAGATACGCACCGGTCGCCAGGTCAATAGGCTCGGCTGAAACCGGCTGCGTGGGGTTGCCCAGGTTAGCTGCACCGGAGCCGAAGCCCCCGGCGGACTGAGACGTACTGGCATAGAGGCAAGTCGACCACGTGCAGGTAGATGCTGTATTGAGAATCGAATCTCCCGGCACGCCGAGGTTGACCGCGTTTTTGTATGCAACCGCAACGTTACCGGCAGAAGTCCCAATCAGATAGCCAGCATATTTGTTGTAATCCATCGGCGACTGGGACAGGGCG
>JAJPJO010000411.1 GCA_021324135.1 Pseudomonadota bacterium | reverse complement strand
TTTTTTCCTCGATCGTCTTTCCATCCATAATCGGTTTGATTGCCAGTTTGGGCATTTGCCTCAAGCCTTACTTTATCGCCCCGGTGTTGATGGTCGAGCTCTACTTCGTTCTCCTCCGCAAGCAATTGCTGCCGCTCGTCTCGGTGGAAACGGTCGCCTGTCTGCTCGGCGCTCTGGCGTATGTTCTCCATTTCCTCTTCGTGCCCAGTGCCATGCGCGAGAATTATTGGCATTTTGTGGTGCCGGTATTTACATTGGGCTATGACTTTTTCAACACGTCGCTGAGCTCAATGTACTCATCACCGGACAAACGAGAGGTGTTCTTCCTGATGGTGTCGGCGGGAATTGCCGCAATTGCTTTGCGCAATAGATCTTCACTGCTCATGCCGCTTCTGGTTTTCTCGTTGTCGGCAAACATTCCTTATCTTATGCAATTTAAGGGTTGGCACTATCAGGACATGCCCGTCTATTTCTCCGCCTTTGCTCTTGCCGCCATGGAAATCGGCTGGGCAGTCTCCGCGTCGTTTGCCAAACTTGCTCCCTCACCACATGTGGTGCAGGCTAAACTGGCGCCTTATTGCCTCGTCTTTCTCGTTGCAATCATTCTCGTCTTCGATGCCTTCCAAGACGCTTCTAACGTCAGATCCGTTGCGCAATTCGATATGTCGAGAATCGGCTATCGAGGTTCATCACCCTGGACCGACCTGAGAGAGTATGGAACGAAGGAAGAGCTGAGTCGTATCGAACTGGTTGTCGATTGCTGCAAGGTCGGCGACCACGTGCTCTTCATTTCAAACGGAGTCGAGCCGGCTTACCCGACAATGACTCAACTGCGGTGCATCCCCGGCTCGCGCTACCCGCACACGGTTCTGCTGTCCGCTCTTCAGTACATAAGGGATCTGCCGCGCACCCGATCAACGATCGAGTTGGCGGACAAGTTCGATCGGATCATCGCTCAATACGGCGATGACATTGCTCGCAATCGTCCGCGCTTGATTTTTCTGCAGAAGGTACCGGATTACTTTGAGAAACCTCATCGCTTTGTCGAGACATACATGCAGGACTATGTTGAGCTGCCCGGCGACTACGGCAACTTCCGGGCATTCAAAGCAGTGAGCCATGGAAGCTAAATTGGGCGTAAGCACCAGAGTTCACTGCCCAGCTTTACAAAGCTTTGCGGCGGTTAAAGTTCCCGGCTCGGCGGGTATACTAGGAATGTTAGACCCAGGTGTGGCCGCACAGGGTTAGAGAGGTTAATCTAAGTGGTTAGCAGCGCTATTTCTCTGGCTGGCACCCCAGCTGTCGCCGAAACACAAACTTCAAAGCAGCCTGTAGCTCAAGGGAAGATTAAGCCGTACGGATGGATAGTCAATCCGTGGTTTGATGTTCTATTTGTCTCAGGCGGTATGCTCTGGCTGGCGTTTGCGCTTCATTTGACTGTGTTCGGCTGGAATCCCATGGATAGAGCAGCAACCGTGCCGAACGCCTTTGTGGTCGGCACGTTCTTGATGATGATGACCATTCTGACCCAGCATTTGTTCGCGGACACCCATACGGTCGCGACCTATATGCGCATATATGCAACGCCTGAAAGCCGCAAGACTTTCAGGCTTTATGCATATTATCTGCCGTGGCTGAGCGTCACTCTCTTTGCTCTGGCGTGCGTTTTCAAAGAAGCAGCCGGCATGGTTGTTTACATCCACCTGATGTGGGTGTTTCAGCATTATGTCGGGCAATGTTTCGGCATTTCGCTCGTTTATTGCTTCAAGCGCGGCTACTTTTTGACCCGCAAGGAGACCGAGATCTTCCGCTGGTTCATGCACTCGATTTCATACGCTGTGATCACGCGCATTCTTTGCTACCGGGAATTCAGCCCTTATCAATACTGGGATGTAGCGGTTCCATTTTGGGGACTGCCGACCTGGCTCAATGACATCGGCATGTTCTTTTTCTACACAATGTCACTTCTTTTCCTCGGGGTGATCGCCAAGAAATGGCACCGCGAAGGCAAGATGATACCGGTAATGGCTTTAGGTCAGATCGGCACTGTTCTGGCTATCGGTTGGTCCGTCGGTATGGCTTCATCGATGATCTGGACGTATGGTCCTGGCATGTTCCATGGCAGCCAATACCTGGCCGTTTCCCTTGGATTCTATATAAAGGAAAAGGGGCTCCAGGAAGGCATGCTTCCAAAGGAAGTGTTCAAGAACTGGTTCACTCCAAGAGGACTGAAGTATTGGGCTTATGTAGTTGTCGCCGGCATGTTCATTTATGTCTTCGTGCCGCATTTCATGATGTACTTCGGGCTCACCTTCGGTTTCGTCGCCACCATCATTCAAGCCTGTGTTAATTTCCACCATTTTGTCTCCGATGCAGCCATCTGGAGGCTGCGAGATCCCAAATGTAGGGAAGTTTTGGTGGCGTAAACGCTTTCGGCTCAAACGCAACCGATATCGGTTGAACCAGCAGGCGCTGGATAATTCCGGCCGTCCGATTTCCAACTAGCAAAGACTGCCCGCACTTGGTACACTTTCAGAAGCGGCGCCTACTTTGCGCTTGCTCGAAAGTAAGTCAGGTACGGGAAGAAACGAATCTATGGATCCGAAGAGCAAGCAGATTTTGATGGTGGTTGCCTTTTTTGCCATTGCCGCTGCGCTTTACTTTGGATACAAAGGCTTTAGCAAGCAATACACGGTCGATCCCAAAAAGATCTTTACCGACAATTTCAACGAAGACGTTGATATGGTGCAGGATTTGAAGGGCGGCGGCAACATCTCGGGTAACTATGATGTCTGGATTCACTTCAAGCTTGACCACCGCGCCAAAATAAAAGGCACCAAGGAGTTTGACGAGTCTCCGGCCGACCTCGTAGTCGCGCAGGAGTGGTTTGCCAAAAACACGCCCTATGCCGAGGATCCGAGCTTGAGCATCCAGCAGCGGCGATTTCTGAAAGTCTACAATCACCTCACATCTACCGATACCCAGCTGGAACATGACTGGCTGTTGCATAACTGGCGTACCAATGATCATTACTTCCGTGCTTGGGGGTATTAATAAGCAAGGACAGATCTTGAAAGCCGTAACGATCAGTGGCAGATAACGATCCAGACGCTCCGACTGAGAGTATAAGCGCAGCGAAGAATGGCACCAGTGATGGTACCGTCTCAGGCCTGGCCGGAGCGCTTGCGCCAGTTAGAGATCGCGATCTGCTGGCATGTGCAGCCGCCATTGTTTTAATTTTGCTGTTCAGACTGCTTCATTCGATCTGGTTGCATCCTCTAAGGATCGGTTGGGATCCTGCGTTGCATTTGCAAGCGGCACAACTGATTCTGGAGGGCAAGGTTCCCTATGTAGACATGTTTGATGTCAACCCGCCTCTTGTCTGGTACCTCGACATGATACCGGCGTTTTTCTCGAATCTCCTGAACTTCCCCGTAACCCAAGCCTTCTCATTATTTTTGGTCGGCATAATCTTTTACTCCGCGGTGGCTTGCGGCGCGCTTTTGTTTATCAAAGGCAGGCGTGGTGATGCGCCTCTCTTCATCCCTTTTCTCATCGGACTGCTTCTCTTCAATTTCTTTTTGCGCTGGGATTATGGACAGCGTGAGGAGATTTTTGTTCTTCTCTACATGCCGTTCCTCATCCTGAGATGCTTGCGCTGGAGTGGGCGTGGAGTCGATTCGAGAGTTTGGTCATCGGCGATCGGCGTCATCGCTTCGATCGGCATTTGTTTGAAGCATTACTTCCTGATACCGGCCTTTCTAGTCGAGGTATTCTTCTTGATTGAGAAACGCAAGTGGAGGCCGTTGCTGACCGCGGAGACAATCGCTTGCTTTCTGACGGCACTTGCCTATCTCGGGCATTTCCTGCTTGTGCCGCACGCCATGCGAGACAGCTATTTCAAATTCATAATTCCGGCATTCAATCTCGGCTATAACTTTTGGGATACATCGCTTGGCGCGATGTACTCGCCGCCTGAAAAGCGCGATGTCTTTTTTCTGATGGCGGCTGCCTGCGCCATTGCCGTAGCGCTCCGAAAACGATCGTCTTTGATGCTGCCTCTGGTCGTGTTCGTGCTGGGAGCCAATGTGGTCTATCTCATGCAATTCAAAGGCTGGCCGTATCACGACCAGCCGGTATACGCAGGCGCTTTCATTTTGGCTGTCATGCAAGTCGGCTACCTGATTCTTCTCCTTTTGCAAAGGCTGCGCCGCTATGTCGCGATACCACGGAGAGTGGCACTGGCGGCTCTTGTAGTGGCGGTGTTCGGCGTTGCCCTTCAAGACGGCACGAAAGATGCGCTGGCCGTGCAGGCTGACCGGCAGTTCGATATGTCGAGGATTGGCTACAGAGGGCTGGCCCCGCGCTCCGATATCGAAGGGCAATATGCCGATTTGGTCATAGACACTTGCCGGCTCGGTGATAAAGTCGTCTTTATTTGGAACGGCGTCGCGCCAGGCTATCCGATGTTGACTCAGCTTCGCTGCGTGCCGGGCTCCAGGCACCTTCATTCCGTTATTCTCTCGGTATTATCCTACATAAAGGATTCCCGCCCGCAGACCGAAGAGAATGTGAAGCTGTGGAAAAACACGGATCGCATCGTCAAGGAATACGGCGAGGACATAGTGAAAAACAGACCAAGACTTGTGTTTATACAAAAGGTTCCGGATTACTTCGACAAACCTTACAACTTTGTCGCCACCTATCTGAAAGACTATATTGAGCTGCCCGGTGATTGGGGACTCTGCCGAGTATTCAAGCTGAACGAGGGACAATGACGACGCTTCTGATGCAAAAACTGAGCAGGAGTAAAACGACGGCATCAAAGCTTGCCGTTGAGAATACACTGATCATTGCTGGAGCGGTATTCCTGTATCTCCTGATCCAGATTATTTTGCACCCGCTGAGAATAGCAGCAGAAGCGGCGTTGCATATGGAATGCGGGCGCCTGATCATGGAAGGGAAAATCCCGTATGTCGGTTTTTTCGACACGTATGCGCCCATGCTTCTCTATCTGGCTACAATACCGGCGGCGCTTTCGAAGATGCTTCCTGCGCATCCGGCTTTGATTTTCAATTTCTTCGTCTTCACGCTGTCCTTGATCTCCTGCCTCCTCTCGGCATTCATGCTCTTTCAGGCGAAAAGCAGAGATCAATATTTCGTTCCCTTTCTGGTTGTTGCTCTGGCAGCCGCCAACTTTCTATGGCTCAATGACTTCGGCCAGCGGGACCACATCTTTGTCGTTCTCTACACCCCTTATCTATTGAGTCGATGGTTGACCAATCTTGGTCTTGAATCGAAGCGATATTTTGCTATTGCCGCCGGCATTGCAGGCGGAATCTCAACCTGTCTCGATCCGCTTTACGTGCTTGTATTCGCCGGCATGGAGATATTCTTCTTTCTGCAAAAGCTGAAGTGGACCAGGCTTCTGTCGCTCGACATCCGATGCGCATGCATAGTCATTGTCTTGTATGCGCTTCATTTCCTCGTGCTACCAAAGACGGTATCGACCATGTATTTGCATTTTGCACTGCCGATGGTGCTGTTTTCCTACAAGACATGGAATCCCCTTCTGGTTTACGTCGGCATGACGCCTGACAGGCGGGACCTGGTCTATTTCATGGCCGGTTCTCTGGTTGTCGCCCTGGGCTGCCGAAAGTTCTCCTCGCTGATTCCGCCTTTTGCCGTCTTGTCGTTGATCGGATTCGGACTGGTTGTTATTCAGGGGGAGATGGTCTCGAGCCAATTTCTGCCCATGCTGCTCGGTGCCGGCATGGCGGCAGTCCTGGTGCTTGCATCCGGCATCAATCTAATGGTAAAACGGTTCGCTGTTCCCTTAGATCGCTTTTGCCGACCCGAGATTGTGGGAGCGATTACTGCTGTAACATTCATCCTTTGTCTTTTCGCTCCGGCAAACCAGGTTCGCGCCGCCGATGGATTCGACTTATCCGCCATCGGTTTTAGCGGCACGGGAAACAAGAAGGACCTGGCTAATTTTTCGGAAATATTGGAGCGCGAAACTGTTCCAGGCGATCAAGTCTTGATTCTCAACGATCGAATTCGTCCTGCCTATCCGCTTTTGCTCCAGCTCAACAGGCGCCCGGGCAGCGTGCAATTGACGGGGTTTCCAGTGAGGGTGGCACCGGCAATGTCTTTTATTGAACCGATTGAGCAATCTAAAGACTATACGGTGTTCACCGATCAGATGTTCGAAGAGCTCAGACGCGACATTAAGGATCGGCGGCCTAAAATGATCATGCTTCTTGCCGATGAGAATCTCACTCTCATGCAAAATTTGCGGCAGAGAAAGATAATCGAGGACATCGAGGCGAACTACCAGAACAAAGGCATATTTGATTGGGCGACTGATTCCAAAAATCATCCCGATCCAAGACTTGATTATTGCGGCTATTGGACTGCTTTTACGGTGTATACGCCTAAAGGCAAATGAGGGGAGTACGGAATCTGATTACTAAAGGCGGAAAGAAGCGAAAAGCATTACCTTCACCGGGCTCGCGTGCTGCCATTGCAGGCGGTGCCCTCCTCTCAGCTTCTCTGGTGGCATTACATGTGGTGGCGCTGCCGTCTTCATCTTCTGCCGCACCGCACCTGGTGGCGAAGCCCGCCGCTTCTCGCCCGCCGTCCTCCGCCGCTGTTGCCGCTCCTTCTCCGCCGGCCTCGAAAACGCCTGTGCCGGATGCGGCAAACGCGCCACAAGAAGCTTCGCCTGTAATACAAGCATTGCGAAAAGAGATGAAACGATCGCTGGAGAAAATGCGAAACGCCGGCGCTGCTCCTGTCTATTTTCTCTCATACAGAGTCATGGAAAATGACGCCATCGAGATCACGGCCAAGTATGGTGCGCTGCAGGATGTGCAGAAGCCGGAGCGTTCGCGCTTCGCTCAAATCGAACTGCGCGTCGGCAGCCCGCAACTCGACAACAGCCACAACATCAATGAAGACACGGGCGGCAATTTCTTCGTCGAGTCGGTGCGCTTACCGATCGAAAACGACGAGGAGGCAATTCGCAGCGCTCTCTGGCGCGGCACTGACAAAGCCTTCAAAGCAGCTCAGAAGCGATATGCGCTGGTTCGCTCCAAGCGTGATTTACGCGCTAAGGAAACGGATCAGTCCAACGACTTCAGCATGGAGCGAAAGGAAACCTACATCAAACCGATTCCCGAATACGTCGATCACACCGAGGAGTTCAGGCAAGAAGCGAAGCGCTTATCGTCCATCTTCAACGAGTATCCATTCATGCGCGAGTCATCCGTGAAGATGACGTATGGGCGCGAAACACACTACCTGGTTAACAGCGAAGGAACCGAGATTCAAGATTCCCTGCGCTCTTATCTCGTTCAAATTTACGGGGACACTGTCGTTGATGACGGCATGGAGCTCTGGCTCTTCGAGCGCATAGAGGCTTTCGGATCGGAGCGCTTGCCGTCCGAGAAGGAGCTCGAGAAGACGATTCGCACGCTGGCTAATCGTTTGAAAGCGCTGCGCGCAGCGCCCATTGCCGAACCCTATGCCGGGCCGGCGATATTGCGCGGCCGAGCCGCAGGCGTTTTCTTCCATGAAATTCTCGGGCACCGCCTGGAGGGTCATCGCCAGAAGGAGGAGAATGAAGGTCGAACATTTAAGGACAAAGTTGGAAAGCAGATCATGCCGCGTTTCATCAGCGTCATTGATGATCCTTCCATTGAGAAGATAAATGGCAAGGAGTTGTCCGGTTTCTACAACTTCGATGATGAAGGTGTGCGAGCCAGACCGGTCGTGCTCGTCGATAAGGGCGTGCTCAAGTGTTTTCTCATGTCTCGCTCACCAATTGCCGGTTTTTCAAAATCAAATGGTCACGGTCGCTGTGACTACAATCACAATCCGGTCGCCAGGCAAGGTAACCTAACGGTCAATGCCGACAAGAAGCATCAGGTGTCGGAAGATGCACTGCGCCGCATGCTCATTGAAGAGACGAAGCGCCAGAAAAAAAGCTACGGACTGATTTTCGAGGACCTGGAGGGCGGATCGACTTTGACTCATATAGGCGAGCCGCAGCTCTTCAATCTCTATCCTCTGCTGGTCAAAAAGGTTTATACCGATGGTCGCCCGGATGAATGGGTTCGCGGTGCCGATATAGTGGGGACGCCGCTGGCATCACTGGAGCTGATCATGGCAGCCAGTGACAAACCCGCTTCCTTCAATGGCGTCTGCGGCGCTGAATCAGGCTGGGTCCCTGTATCGGCAACCTCTCCAAGCCTCCTGGTAAAGTCGATCGAGGTCCAGCGCAAACAGAAATCTGATGAGAAGCCGCCTTTCTTGCCGGCGCCAATCTTCGATAAACCAAAGGCATCATCTTCCAAAGCCGGTGCATCAATCTCCGGCAAACCAAAGCCATCTTCCAGAGCCGGTGCATCGGTCTCCCCTGATGGAGGCTCGCATGGCAAGAAGTAAATTGTTCGTTCACAGCCAGATGTTAATTCTTATTCTCGCGCCCGTGCTTCTTACGCCAGTGCTTCTTGCCGCGATGCCTGTTTTTGCAGAAGAGAGCGACGACGACATAACCTTGCGAGCCATGGCGGATGAGCTGAGCCGTTCCATGCAAAGACTGAAAGCTCCGGCACGCTCCGGACCGTACTTCCTGGAATATGCCATGTATGAGAACGATGATTTTTCGGTCGAGTCCTCGCTGGGGTCCATCGTATCCAAATCGCGTCGCCACGGACGAACGTCCTTTCCGGTTCTTCGCGTCGGCAGCTACAAGATGGACAATACGAACTTTGTTGCCACCTCCGGTGGTAGCATTGACGCTCCCGATGATAATCTCACGGTGGAACCCGATTACTTTGCGATTCGGCGTTCGCTCTGGCTGCAAACAGATTCGCGTTATAAGCAAGCGCTCGAAGAGTTTGACGAGAAGAAAGCTTACCTGCTCGAAAAGAGCAGCTCGGAAGATCTCGATGACTTCACAAAAGAACCAGCGCTGACAGCAATTGAACCCTTAAAATGGCTGGACATCGACACCGAGCTCTGGACGGACCGGGTGCGCCAGCTCTCCGGGGCCTTCCGCAAGTATCCTTTCCTGTACGATTCATGGGTTAGATATGACGAGCGCATTCTCAACTTCTGGCTCATGAATTCCGAAGGAACGCGTGTCAGGAACTCGGAGCAATCCAGTCGCTACCTGCTCTATGCGAGCATAAGAGCAAAAGATGGTATGCCATTCTCTGATTTTGAGCCGATCATAGCCCACGATCGCAACAAACTTCCTGCCCCTGAGGTGGTATCAGATGTGGTGGAGAAATTGACCAGCCGTTTGAAAGCGATTGCCGAAGCACCATTGGCTGAAGACTATGAAGGACCGGTGCTCTTTGAAGATCAAGCAGCGGCGGAGTTCTTCGGACAGATTCTGGCGCCTTACCTGACGGTCGTGCGCTCTAAGATAAACGAATCGTTCGATCCCTTCGGCAATAATCCGCTCGCCAAAAAAATGGGCAAACGCGTCATGCCGCTTTTCATGTCGGTCACCGACGATCCACTGAGCAAGACTTACGAGGGTCAGGAATTATTCGGAACGTATGATGTCGATCAACAAGGCGTTCGAGCGCAGAAGGTCAACATCATCGAGGACGGCATTTTGAAAACGCTGTTGAGCGGGCGGACACCGACCAGAGAGGTAAAGCGCAGCAACGGCCATGGAGTGGCGGGTGAATACGGCACAGGCGGCTGGTCGTGTCTTTATATCAATTCGAAAAAGAAAATGGAGCGGGCCGCTCTTTATGCGCAGCTTCGCAACATGGGTAAAGAACTAGGTTTGACGCACGTGTACATTGTCAGACGACTGGCAAACTCGTCGCGCCAGGAGGACGATGCCATTGCCACATGGAGCGGACCGAATTCTCGATCTTTATCGAAGCCGCTCTTGATTTACAAAGTCTCGGTCGAAGACGGCAGTGAAACTCTCGTGCGCGGAGCGCGTTTTGCATCGCTCACATACCGGGCTCTAAAGGATATAATTGCCACCGGCGACGAGTTTAAGGCCTTCCCCTGCGAGACCTCATCGAACAATTATTTTCACGTGATCACTCCGTCGATCCTTCTGCGTGAGATTGAAATTGAGAAAGTGTCACCGGAGTTGGTGCGGCCGCCGGTTCTCAATAACCCACTGGAAGCCTCGGATGATGAGCGCAAGAAATCGTCGCAATAGGAGCCGGCCATGACCAGTACAGCAAGCAAATCATTCTTCGATCTGGCGACCGATCCCGATTTCTGGCGAACGCTGGCAGCCAGGACAGGCAATGCTGATTTTACAATCACGGAAAACGGGCGTGTAAAGGCGGAGGACCCTCATAAACTGACTGCCGATGCTATTGATCAGGCGCTCGAGGAACTTCGCGATGATGGATTTTTTATTGTCGACGGTATTATGGACGGTGAGGCTGCAAAGTCCATGGCGGACTTAGTCCAATTTCTGGCGCAGCAGAGGTGGCCTGCGATCTTCGCTATGGTATATGACGAGTTCTGGACACCCTTTCAGCGCTGCTCGTGGATCCTGACTCGCTCGTTGGGAGCCGGCTATAAACTGTTGCCGAATTTCTGGATAGACTATGTTCCCGCTGCTGCAAGTGGCAGAGGTTGGCGGCCTCATAGAAGTCGTTCTGATTGCCAAACTATACGCGCAGACGGTATGCCTGAGACGTTAAGGGTGTCTATTGCCCTGACCCATGCCACCACATACAATGGCTGCCTTTATCTCCTTCCGGCCAGACAGGATCCTGACTATCCCAACAGTCTCGACAAGAAAGAGGTGCTTACGCTTCAAGGCGTGCGCGCGCTGCCGCTTGCTGCCGGTGATGTCTTATTCCATAACGAGGCCCTGCTGCACTGGGGGGCGCAAAGCACCAGCGAAGCGGTCAACCCGCGAATCAGTCTGGCGATGACAGTGCAGAAAAGTGGAAAGTCGTTCGAGACCCCGCTCATCGATCCCTCCGCATTGCCAAAGTTCGAACAACGGCTTGGCTTAATCGGTCAGCAGATCATGCGTTTCGATTCCTTCGAGCCAATGACTGAAGCGGTTAAGCAGCTTGCCGTTCAGCTCTCCGCGCTATCGGAGCCGCTTGTGATCGGCCAGAAAAGATCTGGGAAAAACGATGCGGATCGATCAGCCAATCAAGCACAACCCAAGGGTGTTTCGCAAAAGGCACAAACGGGGAAGAGGTCACATGCCGATCTCAAACCGCCAAGGCTGAGCAGAGCCGCGCTCGAAGATGCCCTGGAGATGTCGAAGCAAAGCACCAGCGACGGTGCGGCCGCCGCTCTCAAGAAGCTCGGTGTCGATGACAGAGAAGACGGACTGGTCGAGATAATCGAGACGTATATGCT
>JAJPJO010000551.1 GCA_021324135.1 Pseudomonadota bacterium | reverse complement strand
TGAAGCCATCTCTGGTGCGATCACGTCAAGATTGGTTAACGATGGCGCCGCTACATGCACGAGCCCGAAGACCGCACCATCGGCGGTGACTTCATCAACTGCTGCGGCCAGTCTGTTCGAATCTTTCAGATCGAATGCGTAGGTGCGCTCAACTATTTTGCCAAGCTCCACCTTCAGGTTGCTCAAGCGCTCCTCATTTCGTCCCAGGGCAATCAACCTGGCGCCATGTCCGGCTAGCTCTCTGCACACGGCAGCACCAAGCTCACCAGATGCTCCGGTCACGATAATGCGCTGATCCTTGAGCGAGATTTGCTCTTCTTGTTTGCATTCTTCCTTTTCTACAATCATCACTCTTCCCTTCCCATCCAGGCAGACTTCTCCGGATCCGACCTTTGTTCCGGTTACCTCTAAATCGATCGTTTTTGTCGAGTCGTGGGTCGAGGCAACTTTGGCATCAAAACGAATCAAATCTCCAGGACGAATCGATTTGCGCCAGTTTACTTGGAACGATTGCCAGAGCGCACCGGGCCCCGGCAGGTACATGCCGATCAGTGTGGAAACAAAAGAAGCGGCGAACATGCCGTGCACAACCGGAGCATCGCCCAACACTTCTCTGGTGTATTCAGGATCCACATGCATAGGGTTGTGATCGCCGACCAGCTTGGCGTAAGCATCGACTTGCTCTTGAGTGAAGCGATGCTCGAAGCTCCTTTGATCACCTACCTGCCAACGCATTTTCTTCGCTGAGTATTTTCTAAGGTGCTGCATGCGGAAACGCGCCTTTGCAATATTGAGCGCGCACGCAAAAACGCTGATGCTAACGCACTATTGAAAGCCCAGTCAAGAGATCCTGCTTAAGTTGCAAGAATTAGAATTGGAAATAAATAAAGGGCGGCGATCCGTTGGGTAAGAAGATGATCATTGCCACAATCAGGGCTGTGTAGAAGGCGGCTCTCAGAGGCACCGGAAGATTGGCAAAGGCTTTTCGCTCGATGAGCGAACTAATCGGCAGGTTCTGAACAATCAGCAGAGCGAGAATGGCGAGCGCGATTGGAACAATGATAGGCAACTCCGGCTTCAAGACGAGAAACTGCGCACCCTGAGCTGCCGGTGAAAAAACATGATTCCAGATGAACATCCTTTTGATGATTGGGAATGCAACCTGCATGTTTGGGGCCCGGAAGATAACAAGGCTGACACAGAACGTATGAAAGGTGAGCAGGATGGAGAAGTAGCGCCAGAGCTTTCCCTGGAAGAAGCTGGTGAATATTTTTGCACGCGTCCGCCAATCGAGAAACTCGCGGTGCACAATCAGCGCCAACCCATGTATTGCACCCCATATGACGAAGTTCCACGATGCGCCGTGCCATAGTCCGCAGATCACCATGGTCAGGAATGTGGCTCTATGAGTCTGCCAGCGGCCACGCGAGCCTATCGACCACAAGGGCATGAAAAGGTAATCTCGCAGCCAGGTTGAAAGCGAAATGTGCCAACGCTGCCAGAACTCGGTCATATTTTTGGCAACGAAAGGCATGTTGAAGTTTATCGGAATCTCATATCCGAACAGCATTGCCGAACCGCGGGCAATATCGGTGTAGCCCGAGAAGTCGAAGTAGATCTGGAATGTGAAGGCATAAGCCATGATCCACAGCTCTATTGAGCCAAACGAACCAGGATCGGTCATTATCATTGAGACGATGGCCGCCAGTTGATCGGCGAGCAAAACTTTCTTTGCCAAGCCTATGATGATCAGCTGAATGCCTCGATCGAACATGGGCAAATCGAATTGCTTGTCGGCATTCATCTGTTTGACGAAATCCGGGTAACGCTTGATGGGTCCGGCAATCTGTGTAGGGAAGAAGGCGGCAAATAGCGAGAAGAGAACGAATGAATCGATTGGTTTATTTCCGCGATAGACTTCGAAGAGGTAATGGATGAACTCGAAGGTGAAGAATGAAATCGCCAGAGGCAGTAGTATATTGACTGTCCAGTGTGGGTTGTGACCGGTGAATAAACCAACTACATCCGAGGCGTTAGCGGCGGCGAAGTTGGAATATTTGAATATGGCGAGGCAGAGAATGTTGAAAATTACACCCGCACCAAATATGGTGCGTTTTTTCTCCTTCGCGGCGCTATGCAGCCTCTTGCCGACAAAATAGTTAACCACCGTCATGGCGATAATCAACAGAATCATGACGGGACACCAGCTCATGTAGAAATACCAACTGGCTGCCAGGAGCATGGGCGAACGGTATTTTTTCGGCAAGATCCAGTACAGCAACACAACGGTTGGCAGGAAGAGAAGATACTGGAGGCTGGCAAAAAGCATTATGCGTCTCCTCTCAGTCGGCGGACTCTGCGCGCCGATTCTCTCGAGGACTTCTGGTTGAGTTCATCGCCCGCGTGATTGAAGACGCCAGCTTTGCGCATTCGATCGACCAGCGTATCCCAAAACTTGATCGCGCCCCGCTTGTTGAAGTGGATAAGATCACTGAAGTCCTGAGTGTTGAAGGCGCTGTCGTTTGTCAAATCAATAAGCAGGCAATTCTTGTATTGTGCGGCAGCTTGGGCAAGCTCACGATCAAAGGCTTTACCGATGCGCTCGGGGACAAGCTGGCGAAATTCCTGACGCAGTGGCATCTGCACGATAATCAGCGCGATTCCTTTTTCTCGACAGCGAGAGGTTATTTTATCGAGCGCTTCACAGTGCCGCTGCATGACGCTTTCCTTTGCTCCGGCAAAACCTCGCGCGTAGTAATCCTTCAGCTCCTCCTCGAACCTGGTACCCTGAAGGGCTGCCTCTTGAGCTCGAGCGCGACCCTGATTTTGTGCGGATTGTTGCGGAGAATGGAAAAACAAAAATCCAGGAGGCAAGTTGAGCTTTATATCGGCCGTTCGTTTTGCCTGCGCCGGCATCTTGTGCGCAGCCGCATAAAGGGTGGGTTCGCGCTGCAAGACGGCGCAGGATATGAATTCCAGAAGTTGCTGATAATCGCCGCGAATGGAATAGAGCCGCCAGATTTTTTGGATTTCATCATCCGCTGCCGCCATGAGCCCTTGCTGTGATGAAGGCAGCGAAGAGTTGTTGATGTGTTGAACGACGCGAGACTGATCGGGTGCGGGTAAATTACAATCGGCGATGTCTCTGGATGAGAGGAAAAGCATCACCGCCCGCGGTGCGGAATTATTTTTCAGATATTGCTCGAGGATGGCTTGATCATCGGCAAGCATAGCTCCGCTGACGCCGACATTCATGCAACGAAGAGACTCATTTGTCATCTGTTTCAAGCGCGCTTCAAAGCTGGATGCGCCCGTGTATGTTTGACAGGTCTCCGGAGACATCAGGTAGATCCGATCGCCGAAATCGGCTTGCTGGCAGGATGCTAGCAATGTCGAAGAGCCGAGCAGGAGCACATCGGTGGGATGACCTTTCGCGAGCGCGAGATCGAGCTTATTCATTTGAAAGTCGCCGTCGCGAAAAATCACACCGGGAATCTGCAGATATTGCAGCGGCTTTACGCAAGACATGAAGGCATCGATGAGAATGAGAGAAGCCAGAATCCAGACAAAATGCAACCTGGCTATGGGCACACGCGAGCCGTTCTGCAGGGCAGCGGATTTGGCGCCTTGCTCTTTTTTTGGCGGTGTTGCCAGGCTCGTGCTCATGTTTTGAGATACTTATCCCACTGGGGCTGAATCTGATATTGCCATGTCGGTCGTCCCGTCTCGAGCGCGCCTGCGTCGACAATGATCTGGAGATTAGTTTATTTGGTAGGGAATCAAATCACCTTGATATCTTCTAATGAGTTGCCGGGAGAGCCTCTCGGCCTTGGGCAAGCTGCCTGGAAAACCCGAAGACGATTCGTAGATCGAGCCGATCTGAGAAATTTTACATGCCGTGGATAGCGTCACAATCTAAACTACTGAGAACCTCAGCTGCCAAAGCAGCACTAGTGCCCAGATTGGGTTTCACCAATGCGAGTTTGCCTCATATCCAGAGAATTTCCCCCAGACACAGGCTGGGGCGGAATTGGCACTTTCGTCCATGATCTCGCTCTTGGTCTGATCGAGATTGGGCAAGAAGTTGAAGTCATATCGCTCTCCCAGAACGATCAGGCCTCGACGACGGATTATAAGGGTGTCATCTTGCATCGAGTGGGCTGTGATGATTCCCTCGATCGACACCAGATGTTTCTCTCGACCATGCCCTACAGCCACAGTCTCCTGAAAGCTCTGTGGGCGCTGCATCGCAAATTTTTAGAGCGGCATGAAGCGAAGCCGTTCGATATTGTCGAAGTGCCTGAGATGTTCGGCGAAGGCGTCTTTGTCGCGCTATCAAAAGTCTGCCCGCTTGTGGTTCGGCTTTATACGCCGCACTTCAAGTTTATCGAGGACAGACTGCATCTGATCGACAGCTCATTCGATCATCAATTCCTGGCGCTGTTGGAGAAGCTTACTCTGTTGTCGGCGGATATCGTCAGCAGCCCCAGCTCCGATCTGGGCGACTACGTGAGCAATGCTGTCGGATTTAAAGAAGACGAGATGGCGATTATCAGAGGTCTCGTTGATACCAATCGTTTCTGTCCTGAAGGCAGGCGGGCCCTGGAGGACAACTCTCATCTCAAAGTCATTTTCGTCGGGCGTCTCGAGGAGCGCAAGGGCGTCTACCAGCTCGTTAAGGCGATTCCGGAAGTGGTGAAACGATCGCCGCCAGTGCGTTTCTACTTCATTGGCAAGGATACGAACACGGCTCCTGGTAAGAAATCGGTGCTTGCCGAATTGCAACAGGAGCTTGAGAAAAATGGTTGTGCAGAGCACGTCGTTTTCACAGGCCCTGTCCCGCATGCAAGCATGCCCGAGTATTTCAGGTCAGCGGATATTTTCGTTCTGCCTTCTCTCTACGACAATGCACCGCTCACCTGCTTGGAAGCGATTTCGTCCGGAACGGCTTTACTGGGCACCTCTGCTGGTGGCATGAAGGAGTATGTAGTAAACGGCGAGTCCGGCACCATCGTTCCACCTGATGACGTCGAGCAGCTTGCTGCCGCCCTTGTAGACTTGCTGAACAATGATGAAAAAAGAAAATCGTTCGGTCGGGAAGCGAGAAAGAGAGCACTGGAACTCTTCGACCGGAAAATTACCGCTAAGAAAACGGTCGAGTTATACAAGCTTGCTCAGGCAAATTTTGATGCTCGAAAACGGTTCTCTCTCTATCGGAAGGATCCGTCAGCCATGCTGCCGAGCGCCGAGGAATTGCTCGCTTCATTCGATGCCATGATATATGATTTGCTTTATCGCAGATCCCTGAGCTTCAGGCTGAGCTACTGGTATCACATGTTCAAGGATCGTCCTAAACTGGCGGCGGCAAAGAGCTTTGTTTGGGCTGGCACGCTTGTGTCTAAACTGGCTGGGCAAGAGAAAACGCCCAAATCAGTTGAGCGCATGAAAAAATTGATCGAAGCAAAACACCCTGGCGACGAAGTGCTGAAATAACACTCGTGCAAGCGACAATGCCTTCCGTCTTCAGTAAGAGCCGGCAGGTAGGCGAATGATATCGTAAATCTCAGGAAAAGGAATTGGTTGTATCGCCACCACATTCAGTGTCTGCCGATCGACTATGGCCACCGCCGCCGTTTCACAGCCTGCCACACAATCAGAGCCTCTAAAGGCACTTAAGCCTATATATATGTGGCTCTCACCCGTCGCCATCCCGCGCGTCAAGCGTCCGTTGAACTGCAGTGTTTTTGCCGGACCACTGCCGTTCAGGACCATGGCGTTGCTCTTGTTCGCTTCGCAAATGAACTTATAGCCATTGATGAGGCGAGGGCTGTGAGGTGTGGACAGGTTTTCAACCAGCGTTCTGCCGGTCTCTACCTCCATGACAAAGCCTTTCCCTTCAGTGTTTCCAACCCAACCCCGGTGGTCGGGTGTTTTGCCAAACGCGCTCACAACTAACTTGCCGTTCCAAACATCAAGACAGTTCAAATGCCACGCATCGCCTTCGCCTTCCGCCTTGAATACCGTGGAGACTTCGCCTTGCGAATCGAATCTGACTATCTCGTTAGAACCAGTGGAGACAATCACCGTTTCTTCTCCACGCACGAGCACGTCATGCACATCGCAAGCTTTTTCGCTGATGGTCAGCTTTGGATTCTTATAAGAGCCATACTCAATCAGGCAGGCATACTCGTTGTGCTGCAGTGAGCGGATCAATTTTCCGTCAGCAAAATAGATGCCTGTTGTGCTGATGGAGTCGAGTATTTTCCCGGTCGATTTAAAGGGCCAGCGTGCAGCAGGTAACAACATCAGACCCCCGCCCGCATTCGGCCCGGAGATCAGCAAAGTGTCCTGTAAAGGGAATTTGAAATTGAATAGGGACCCGCGTTTAAAAAGAACCGATATGCTGCTCATGTCCTGCTTGTCAAACTGGTCGACATACTAGTAGACCGTGCGCTGCCTCGTTTTGTTTCGCTCTGCCGTTCATTGATCTTAAGACTAACAATCCATTGTTTAGGAAGTGTGAGCGAGTGTCGGTGTAACGAATTCCTTGTGTATTTGAAAGTTCTCTTCATTCATCATGCTCTCATAAACTTCGATTGCCTCTTCCACTGGTCCTTGCATAATTGTTCGACCACCGTTGAAAACGACGGCTCGATCGCACCAGAAGCGCACTACATCCATGCTGTGTGAGACGAAAATAATCGTTTTGGTGCCACGGTGACGCAATTCCCAAATCTTATCCCGGCATTTTACCTGAAACCGCTGATCGCCCACAGCTAGAGCTTCGTCAACCAGGAGTATCTCAGGATCGACACTGATGGCGCTGGAGAAAGCCAGACGCACAACCATGCCGCTTGAATAAGTCTTGATTGGTTGATCGAAGAAGTCGCCGAGTTCTGCAAAATCAGCAATTTCCTCCATCTTTGCTTCCATGTCTTTCTTCGATATGCCAAGAATCATGCCGTTCATCAAAACATTTTCTCTGCCGGTGTAGTCGGGCTTGAAGCCCGCTCCGAGCTCGAGAATGGCAGTCAGACGACCTCTCACGTTTACATGTCCGGTAGTTGGCTGCACAACGCCGGCGATAATTTGGAGCAGCGTTGATTTGCCGGAGCCGTTGGGACCGATGATCGCTGTGCAGCCATCATAAAAATTGAGGTTGATATCGCTCAGCGCCCAAAATTCTTTGTGATAGCAGCGGCTGTTTCGCAAAACAATTTCGCGCAGGCGATCGACAGGCCGCGCATAAATGTTGTAGCGCTTCGAAACATCTGTAAGTTGTACTCGCAAGTGCTCGCTCATCACATCACATCCGCAAAAGACTTCTTGGTTTTGTAGAAGAAAGAGAACCCAACAAAAAATAGAGTGAAGGCGACTGTCGTATAGCAAGCATAGGACGACCAGTCCGGCGGCACACCTTCGAGAATTACGTGCCTGTAATCTGTGACGATGCCGGCCAGAGGATTGGCCCAGAGCAAAAACTTGAAATTAACCGGGATCTTCGCGGCCGGATAAACGATGGGTGTCGCATACATCCAGGCTGAAAGAGCTAAAGAGATGAAGTGTGAAAGATCTCGAACGAAAACACCAATGCTGGCTAGAATCCAGGTCAGACCTGCAGTAAGGATGATTTGTGAAAACAGGATCAGCGGAATAAACAATATGGTCGCGGGCAAATGACCAAAGTACATGAGCACTGCCGCACAAACAATTCCAAACGATACCGCCGAGCTCAGAAGCGACGAGATGGTCAGCACCACAGGCAGTATCTCTAGTGGAAATACGACGCGATTCACCAGATTCGGTGACTCCAGAACTACCGTACTGGACCGAGAAAGAGCCTCGGAGAAAGCGGTGAAAGGCAACAAAGCCGTCATCAGGTAGATGGCAAAGTTTGAGGTGCTTGGATCATTGCCGAATCTAATTTGCAGGATGATTGAAAATAAAAAGGTGTACAGAACCATGTGGCCCATCGGATTCAAAACAGGCCAGAGCGCTCCCAGCAATGAACCTTTGTAGCGGCCCATGAAGTCTCGATTGACCATAATGGCGATCAGATGACGCTGCGCCCATAATCCTTTCAATCCGCGCAGTACTTGTTCGTTCTTATCCGTGCTGGACATCTTGCGCCAGTCAGTAATGTCTGGCGCAGTCCGAGGTTGATCAAGCTCAGTGCAAGAGTCGAGAAGCTGATTAGTCATTGGTTAGCCGATGCAACGATTTCAAGATGTTATCATGCGCTGCGCCATGCTCCATTAGACTATGACAATGTCAAATAACGTCATATTCTAAATGTTTACCTTAGAACCACTTAAATATTGAATTGAGATGAAGATAGCAATTATTGGAGCAGGCGGTCATGCAAAGGTAGTGCTCGATGCGCTCTCTTTGATGAAGAGCTTTCCAGTGTCCGCGACCTGTCTTATCGATCCGGCTAAGGCTGGTCATCGCTTCGCGGGGCTGCCTGTTCTGGCCTCGGCACGGGAGTTGAAGCCGGCTTCATTCATAGTGGCGATCGGCGACAACGCCCGCCGCAAGCGTTGCTTCGAAGAGATGCTCTTACTCGGCTGGCAACCGATCAATGCCGTGCACCCATCGGCAATCATTGCTCGTCAAGTCGCCCTTGGTCGGGGCACATTTATTGGCCCTAATGTTGTAATCAACCCTGATGCCCAGATTGGCGACAATGTGATAGTCAACTCAGCTGCCGTGGTCGAGCATGATTGCCGAATCGGCTCTCACAGTCATGTCGCTCCCGGAAGCGCTTTGGGCGGCGGTGTTCAGGTTGGCGAGGGGGCGCTTGTTGGTATTGGAAGCACCGTCTGCCCGCTTGGTGTTGTCGGCAATTGGTCTGTCTTGGGGGCTGGAGCTGTTCTCCTCGAGCGGTTGGACGAGGGTGCCACCGGAATTGGTGTGCCGGCTCGAGTGAAGCGCGGCAAAGAGGAATGAAGCGGCCCTGCCTGAGCCAATATAAGGCGCATGATATGATAGCGCTCCGTTGTGGGACCTTATCATTAACGGTCGAGCTATGGAATTGAGAGGAAAACGAATACTCGTAACTGGAGCGGGCGGCTTCATAGGATCGCATCTGGTTGAGACTCTGGTCAGGCAAGGTTGCGAAGTCAGAGCCTTAGTGCAGTACAATTCGCTTGGATCGTGGGGGTGGCTCGATCGCTGCGATGATGATGTTAGAGGCGCATTCGAAGCTTCCTTAGGAGACATAAGAGACAGTTATCTAGTGCGCGAAGTCGTCAAAAATTGCGACGTGATTTTCAATCTAGCCGCACTAATCGCGATACCGTATTCCTACATGGCGCCTGAATCTTATGTAGATACGAATGTCAAAGGCGCCTTGAATGTGGTCCAATCTGCCAGAGATCACGAAGTCGAGAAAATCGTTCAAGTCTCGACCAGTGAAGTGTATGGCACGGCGCAGTTCGTGCCGATCACCGAAGAGCATCCGCTGCGCGGGCAGTCGCCATATGCCGCCAGCAAAATCGGTGCCGATCACATTGCCATGTCGTTTTATCACTCTTTCGGCACACCGGTGACGATTGCCCGTCCGTTCAATACCTTCGGACCGCGTCAGTCCAGCCGTGCTGTCATTCCGAACATCATCACTCAACTAGCCAGCGGGCGCAGAAGAATCAAACTGGGAGCGATTGCGCCGACAAGAGATTTCAACTATGTCAAGGATACTGTGGCTGGTCTGATCAAGATCGCAGCCTGCGATGACACCATAGGCGAAGTCATCAATATCGGGTCTGGCCAGGAGTTTTCCATAGGCGAAACGGCGCAGCTCATCGCCGAGGTTATGGATACCGATATAGAAATCGAATCTGATTTCGAGAGAATTCGTCCTGACGGCAGCGAGGTGCAGCGGCTCCTGGCAGATAACAAGAAAGCCAAATCATTGCTGGACTGGAGCCCGCAATACTCCGGAGTTGAGGGCTTCAGGCGTGCTTTGAAGGAAACCATTGATTGGTTTTGCAAGCCTGAGCATTTGCAAGATTACAAAATTGATGTGTACAACAAGTAGGTGGATCGACTATGAGTTTTCGAGCCGAAGGAAGTGTTTCTGCTGAAGAGAGAAGAGGAAACAGTGGCGCCGGTAATTTAAAGGAACGGTGTCAGAAAAAATCCGCGGAGATTATCGCTGCAATTTCCAGCTGTCTGCCTTCCGGCAAGGAAAAGTACGCCTTGCATGAGCCGGCTTTTGCCGGTAAAGAATGGCAATATACCAAGGAATGTTTGGACACCGGCTGGATCTCATCGGTAGGAAAATTTGTCGACGAGTTTGAAGTCGCCTTGAGAAAAATCACGGGAGCCGCTGCCGCAGTTGCCGTCGTAAACGGGACCGCCGCTCTTCATATAGCGCTTAAATTGGCTGGCGTCCAGCGAGATGATGAGGTGTTGCTGCCGACGATTACATTTATAGCGACCGCAAATGCGGTGACATACTGCGGAGCCGTACCTCATTTTGTCGATTCAACCGAAGAAACGCTTGGCGTTGATCCGGACAAGCTCGAGGCTTATCTGGAAGACATAGTGCAAAGAGAATCGGGCCAGTCAATAAATCGGCTTACGGGAAGACGCATAAAGGCATTGCTAGTCATGCATACCCTGGGGCATCCCGTCGATCTGGAAAAGTGTGCCGCCCTTTGCCAGCGCTTCGGCATAGAACTAATCGAAGATGCAGCCGAGGCCCTGGGCAGCGAATATAGAGATCGCCACGTCGGCAGCTATGGCAAATTGTCGACTCTCAGCTTCAATGGTAACAAAGTTGTCACCACTGGTGGTGGTGGTGCGATTTTGACCAATGATCTCGAACTGGGCCGTACCGCCAAGCACATCACGACTACAGCGAAAGTGCCTCACGCGTGGCGTTTCTACCATGATGAAGTCGGATACAATTACAGGCTTCCAAATATCAATGCTGCCATAGGACTTGCCCAGCTGGAGCAACTGCCGGACTTCCTGCGGCGTAAAAGAGTGCTCGCCGAGCGCTATGCCCAAAAGTTCAGGAACGTTGATGGCATCAGGTTTTTCTCGGAGCCTCAATTTGCTAAAAGCAATTATTGGTTGAACGCTCTGCTGCTCGATCATACGGATGAAGAAGAATTGCTGCGTGATGAGCTGCTGGACCGAAGCAATGCCGCCGGCATCCAGACACGACCACTGTGGGAACCCATGCATACATTGCCTATGTTCCATGCTTGTCCGCGCATGAACTTGACTCAAGCTGAATCGTTGCACAAGCGTTTAATCACAATACCCAGCAGTGCCTGTCTAGCCTGATATTCTCCAGCTTCGAATGCTGAATGGTGGGAAACGTGAGTACAACCAGAACGATTGAAATAATGAACCGGAAAATTTCCAGCGGCAGTGATTGTTTCATCATCGCCGAGGTTGGCGTCAATCACAATGGTGATATGCAACTCGCGCGTGAGCTTGTCCGTGCCGCTGCCTCAACCGGCGCTGATGCTGTAAAGTTCCAAACATTCAAAAGCGAATATCTGGTTTCGAAGGCGGCGCCAAAGGCCGAATACCAGAAAAAAACGAGCGCTGCAGACGAGTCGCAATATGAAATGCTGCGCCGTCTCGAACTCTCTGAAGAGGCCCATCATGAGCTGAAGGAGCTCTGTCGTGAAAACGGAATAATTTTCCTCTCTACACCTTTTGATGACGCGAGCGTCGAGTTGCTGGCACGACTGGATGTGACTGCCTTTAAGCTTTCATCCGGGGAAGTCACCAATCTTCCATTTTTAAAGAATGTCGCCTCCCATGGGAAGCCCGTTATTTTGTCTACCGGAATGGCCTATCTTGATGAAGTGCGCGCTGCAGTCGATGCAATCAAGGCCACAGGTAACGATCAGCTCATCTTGTTGCATTGCGTCAGCAATTATCCTGCCGATCCTGCCGATGCAAACTTGAAAGCGATTCAGTCTCTGGCAGAGCATTTTTCCCTGCCAGTCGGCTTTTCAGATCACACTCCCGGAATTGTGGTTGCACCGGCGGCGGTGGCACTTGGCGCTTGTGTTATTGAGAAGCATCTCACCTTGAGCTGCGATCTTCCCGGACCCGATCACAGAGCTTCGCTGGAGCCTGGCGACTTCAAAGCCATGGTTCAGGCGATTCGCACGGTGGAGAGCGCGCTCGGCGATGGTGTTAAAAGGCCTGTCCAGGCTGAATTGGTAAATATTCCTATCGGTCGCAAGAGCCTGCATTGGTCGAAGTCACTTCGCAGCGGAAGCTTCGTTCGACCAGAAGACCTCAGCGCTCTTAGACCAGGAAATGGTATTTCTCCTGCCGAACTGGAATCTCTCCTCAACAAGCGACTCGCCAGAGATGTCAGTCAAGGCGAGATGGTTTGCAGAGATGATTTTGAATGTCTAGTATGACCACCGTAGCAATTCATCAACCCCAATATCTTCCATGGTTGCCCTATTGTGATAAAGCGGACAATTGTGATGTGTTCGTTTATTTGGATACCGTTCAGTTTCAAAAGAATGGTGTGCAAAATCGCAACCAGATTAAGACCGCCAGTGGTGCCACCTGGCTGACGGTTCCGGTCTCAGTCAGTCTTGGAGACACCATTGCTGAAACTTCATTGGCGAGCAATTCTTTTGCGCGCAAGCATCTCGCCACGATCAAGCAGAGTTATGCACGTGCCGAGTTTAAAGAACTGCTGATGCAACCGCTCGAATGTATATTTTCGCAAAGCTGGAGTTGTCTGGCTGAGCTCAACATCGCTATCACCGAGCTGTTATTTGAAAACCTGAGGATCAAATCGAAACGAATTCGAGCTTCTGAGCTTGATGTGGCTGGTTCTAAAGACGATCTAATATTGGCCATTTGTCGTTCTGTCGGCGCCGATGTTTATTTCTCAGGGAAAGGCGCGCAGTCATATCAAGATGAGGAAAAGTTTAGACATCATGGAGTAACGCTTCGATACCAGGAGTACAAAGCCCCGGAGTACCGGCAGTGCTTTCCCGAGCTGGGCTTCGTACCTGATCTTTCGGCTCTGGATCTGCTTTTAAACATGGGACAGGAATCGAGAGCGGTAATGATTTCAGGACGGAAGATCGCTTAGAATCTCAAGCTGAGTGCTCTTCGAGTACTCATTTCTTTGGCGAGTGACTTCATTGAGCAAGGCGATAAACAAACCGAAGGTGCAGTTATCTCATTCCGCTTCCTGTCTTGGCGCGGAAGAGAAGGAAGCAGTCTGCTCGACGATCGACCACAACTTCGTCGGCTATGGACCAAGGGCTGCTGAGCTCGAGCGCGAGTTTTGCAGGCGCAGCGGCAGGAAGTATGGATTTGCTGTCTCTTCTGGTGCCCATGCACTATCGCTGGCAATGAGAGCTCTTGATCTTCCTCAAGGATCGCTTGTATCCGTGCCTGTTCTGACTTGTGCCAGCGTGCCGGGAGCGGCGCTTGCCGATGGGCATGACATTTGGCTCGCAGATGTGGATCGCCATGATCTGACCATCCGTCCGGAGAGTATTCATCCGAGGTCAGCGGCATTCATTGCACCACACGCCTATGGACGAGCCGTCGATGTCGGTGCCCTGGAGCGCCTTTCAATTCCCTGGATAGAAGATTGCGCCACATCGCCTTCCGTGACTATCGATGGAAAGTCGGCAGGGGCGTTTGGAACGATAGCGGTTTTCTCCTTAGCCTCGACCAAGTATATAACCGCTGGCGGTGGCGGCGTTTTACTGACGGACGATGCTGATATTGCTGCCAGAGTTGATGATCTTCTCTCGGTCGACAGGCGACCTGGAGCAACCTGGAAAAAGCACACAGCAACACCATTGCCTGGTCGTTTACCGGACCTGAATGCGGCGCTCGCCCTTGTGCAGTTGAGCAGATTGCCTGACTTTACGAAGAAACGGCGCGACATAGCGCAGATCTATATGTCTCGTCTTGGCGGTCTTGGTCTGACTCAGCACGGCTCAGACACCGCGGAGCATACTTATTTTCGCTTTCTCATTCGTACGGCCGTCAGTTCCGGTTTAATCGCAGCATTTCTTCAAGAACGGGGGATTGATGCTCGCACCTCTATCAATCCCTGGCTTGATGAGCATTTTGCAGGTCATGAAAGGATTTCCGCCGGGCCATTCCCAGCAGCGGACTATTGGCGAAACAATTTGCTTTCTTTACCGATACATCCGCTCATGTCGCTTGATGATGCCGAGGTGGTTGTAGAGGCATTACTCGAGGCCATTAGAGCATGCGCTTCTTAACGATTCGGAGGATAACTGATGACTGAAACTAAGCTAAGCAATTCGGAGCCGAAATTAGATTCGTCAATTGATAGCTTGAAGTCGCACTGGGACCAAAAGGCTAAGAGCGAGACAACTGACTGCGCTAAGGTGGATGCCAGCTTACGAGCGCAGAAAATGCGCTTTGAGAATTTCGTCGTGCATCACGATCTCAATGGTGCCTCGATTCTTGATGTCGGCTGCGGCGTTGGTGACTTGTGGCACCATCTCCAGTTGCGGAGCCTGCAATGCCAGTACCTCGGCGTCGATATATCCTCCGAGATGATCCGTGTTGCCAGTGAGAAATTTCCCTCCGCCAGGTTCGAAGCAGCAAGCATCCTCGATTGGACTCCGGAGCCGAGATTTGACTATGTGGTCTCGTTCGCAATTCATAACGTGCGCGTAGAGCAGTGTCGCGAGCTGCTCGAGAGTATTACGCTTCGTCAGTTCCAGCTCTGCAAGAAGGCGGCTCATGTTTGCCTTCTCACTGATAGATACAGCGGCTTTGCGCCGCATATATTGCCATGGAGGGCGGAGGAAGTTCTCTCCCTGGCTTTGTCGATCACACCATATGTAGTGTTGAGGCACGATTATCTGCCCAATGATTTCAGCGTTACTCTGTATCGAGAGCCGCTGATCGACACGCGCAAGGATCTGATTTTGAGCTGATTCGAGCCTCATACAACGCTGAACAGGGAGAGTAAATTTGAGCAACAAACGTCGCGTCTTTTTTATTTCCGGAGCACGTTCTGAATATGATCTGATGGTCCCGGTCATTCAGGCGGTTTCGAAGCGCGAGGAATTGGATGCGGCAGTGGTTCCGACAGCTGCCCACATGTCACCATTTCATGGCATGGGGGTCGAGCAGATCCGCAATGACGGCTTTGCAATTGCAGGAACGGTCGAGTCTTTGGTCAGCTCGGAGAGTTGGCAGGCGAGGTCGTTGTCTTTTGCGCATTTGATTGAAGGATTGTCGCGCTTTTTATCATCAAACAAACCGGACCTTATTTTTGTAGCCGGCGATCGGGAAGAGGCGCTAGCTGGAGCGCTGGTGGGCAACTTCCTGCGCATACCGGTCGCGCACCTGCACGGCGGCGATCGCTGTATAGCATCCGACATCGATGAAGTGTTGCGTCCGGCAATCTCAAAGTTGGCTCATCTCCACTTCACGGCCACAGAAGGGCATCGCGAGCGCCTGATACGCATGGGTGAGTCAGCTGAGCATGTCTGGTCTTGTGGGGCGCCTGGCTTGGACAGGCTCAGGGACGAGCCTGAGCTTGGCAATGAAATTTTTCTCGAGCAATATGGTGTCGACGTATCCAAGCCGTTTTTTATTCTGGTTCAACATCCCTCCCCAACCTTGAATGGAAGCGGCTCGAATGATGAAATGAAAGAAGTCCTCGATGGCGTTTTATCACTCGAGGCTCCAGTATTCTGCAGCTATCCGAACAGTGATCCGGGCAATGTTGGTATGCGGAAAGCGATTGATGCAGCCAAGACTGCACGCAAAAATCTAGTCGTCTATCACAGCTTGCCGAGAAGCCAATTCGTCAATCTCTACCGGCGCTGCGCTGCAATTGTGGGAAACTCTTCATCAATAGTCATTGAATCAAGCTTCCTGAGGGTGCCCGGAGTCCTGGTCGGTAGACGGCAAGACTTTCGGGAACTAAGCTCTAATGTTCTTAAGGTGGAAGCCAAAGCTGATGCGATTGCCGCTGCTTGCCGCAGAGCTCTTGATGATCCGAATTTTAAGGAGACGGTCAGGCAATGTCAGAGTCTTTACGGCGATGGGCATGCCGCCTCACGCATTGCTGATGTCTTGGCTAACATCGAGCTGAAGCAGGAATTGCTGCTCAAGACTATGCCGTATTAGGAACGCCTGAAATTACACTTTGCTGAAATAATTGCTAACACCCTCTCAACAATCAGGTCGCATAAATGACAAAAACCGAAATCCACGATCGCACAAAACATGAATACGATAAGCGCTACCGGGAGAAGGAGTTGTTCCCTCGCTATCCATCGGAGAATATCATCCGCTTGCATAATATATTCTTGCGGGCAAATTTACCCCAGGGACGAGTGCTCGATTTCGGCTGTGGAGCGGGATGCAACCTCGTATTTTTTCTCGAGAAAGGATACGACGCATTTGGCGTGGATATCACCGATCAGGTCTTACCTTTAGTCGAGGCGAATCTCGAGTACAGAAACCTGGAAAAGGAATTGGCAAAGCAAGTAAAAATAGTTGCGCCAAATTCCAACAGGTTGCCTTTCGATGACGGCTTTTTCGATCTGATCGTCAGCCATAATGCCCTTTACTGCATTGCCTCCGAGCAAGGGCTGAGAGATATGATTGCCGAATTTCACCGTTGTTTGCGACCAGGTGGATATATTTTTGTGACAATGATGGGGACGAGACATTACTGGGTTGCAGATCATACAAAGCGCATCAATGAAAACGGTGGTTGCGAGATTGAAATAGACGAGCCGGGCCACAGGCTTCACGGCACAAAAGAAGCCGTTTATGCAATCAAGGACGAGGAGCATCTAAAGCAGATATTCAATAAGTTTGAAACAATCAATGTCGGCTATTACGATCAAAGCTTGTTCGATCAGAAAAATTGTTTCCATTGGCTGTATACAGGCAGAAAGAGTGAAAAGTGAAAAACGGCATAAGCACTAAAGTTTTAGCAGTAGCCCCGCATCCCGACGATGAGACTTTTGGTTGCGGTGGCAGTTTGTTGAGGCACAAAGCCGCTGGTGATGAGGTACACTGGCTCATATGCACAGAAATGACTGCCGGAAACGGCTACAGTGATGAGCAGCGGCAGAAGCGGGATAAAGAGATTGAATCCGTTGCCCGAGCATATGGTTTCGCTTCGGTTCAGAAGCTCGGCTTTCCCACCACCAAACTCGATACCGTTCCATTGAGCGAGTTGGTCGCCAGGATGAGTGAGGCATTCAAGAACGTGCAACCCAACGCGGTTTACCTGCCTTATCGTGGAGACGTGCACAGCGATCATGCCATAACCTTTGATGCTGCCGCTGCTTGCTGTAAGTCGTTCCGCTTTCCATCGATAAAACGAGTGATGTGTTACGAAACTCTTTCTGAAACCGAATTCGGTATCAATCCAGACGCGAACGGCTTCAGACCCCAGGTGTTCATTTCGATTGCCGAACATTTGGATCGCAAAATTGAGATTTTAAAAATTTATGAGAGCGAGCTCTCCGCATTTCCATTTCCGCGCAGCGAGGAGTGTGTCCGCTCTCTGGCGGCGCTTCGTGGCTCTTCATCAGGATCGCAGGCGGCTGAGGCATTTCTGCTTAGCAAGGAGATTATCGATTGACTTACAAGAGCAAATCGATACTTGGAGTGATTCCAGCGCGCGGCGGATCGAAACGGCTGCCGCGAAAAAACGTTCGCAACTTTGCTGGAAAACCGCTAATAGCCTGGACTATAGAAGCTGCCCGGCAGTCGAAGTACATCGACAAGCTTATAGTGACCTCTGAAGATGAAGAAATAATCGAGATAAGTCGTCGATATGGATGCGAGGCGCCCTTCCTTCGCCCGGCCGACTTGGCTCAAGATAACAGCTCAGGCATGGACGTATTGCGGCATGCCATCGAGCAATTACCGGGGTTCGATTATCTTGTCGAGCTGCAACCTACATCGCCATTGCGCACCAGCGCTGACATTGACGGATGCATTGCGCAGTGTGTCGATATGGATGCAGAAGTATGCTCCTCAGTTGGAGAAGTTGGAAAGAACATTTCATGGTGTTTTACACTATCTGAAGAGCAAACGCTCGAACCGGTCTTGTCTTCGGTTTCCAACGGTGCGGCATCCATCAGACCTATGTACGGACTCAATGGAGCGGTCTTTGTAGCCCGGAGCCAATGGATTGCATCATGTGATGATAATTACATACAGCAAACCCTTGCCTACCCGATGCCAAAGTCCCGCTCCATCGACATAGATACGGAAGAGGATTTCTTGCTGGCTGAGGCGCTCCATATGGTTTCACGAGCAAACGTCTCGGGATGCTAGGATTTCGATCGAATGCTTTGCTTATCGCTGCCGGTATAACGATACTATCGTTCCATCAGGTGCACGATGCTGCCCGGCAAGATAGAATTTACTGCTGTGGCTGACGAAATTCTCCGCTTGTCGCAGAGCTCGTACACTGGCATCGTCTTTAGGCATTGAAACACCACCGCCCGCTTCCAGATGCATGTTGGATGTGAACAGGTACCAGTGATAGTACATGATACTGGATGTAGTATCATTCACCTCTTCCCCGGACATTGTGAATACTCGCATGGTCGTGGCTTGCACCGGGCATTTCTTTTCTGCAGCGATGAGGCTGAACGTGTGCACGTTGTAGCAGGCATCGTTTGGCATAATACAGAGCCATGTCGGCACATTCCCGTCCGTCTTCTGAATGAGATTGATCACCCAGTCCTGACCCCACGGATCGCCAGGCGGCACAGGCGTGTGACTGTCAGCCTTGTAGCTGAAGTTGCCTTTGTCCAAAGCAAGCTCCCGGGGAAGATTGACCAGGATCGGCGCAGAGATCGGGTAGGGAGTGAAACTGAAAGCAACGAATTGCAAGAATACGAGGGCGGTTAGCGCTATGCCGACGGTCCAGAATTGCATGCTCTTCATGCGGATCGCTTTTGAAAGTCCGTAGCCGCTGACCAATGCGAACCATACAAATGCCGGTGCCATGTATCTGTCCTCCGGTATTTGAAAAGACATGGAGGCGAGCATGCAAATGCCGGATATCGCAGACAAAGCGAAGAGCCAGGTTCGGCTCAATATTCTTCTCATCGCAAATAAAAGTGTGACCCCAAATATCACGGTGAGAAGAGGCGATAGAGAAACAGGAATATTGCACAGGTAGGTGAGAAAGTTTTGGGCGATCAGGTCGTGTGCCTGACCGGCGGCAGCAAGGTTGTTACGGACCGTAAAGCCGCGCATTGCTTGAAAATTGGGCATTATCCAGGTCATAAGCCAGACTGTTGCAATGCCACCAGATGCGGTGAGCTTGAGTGCCCGCTCGTGTTGCCTCTTCCACAGGAATGAGGCGAGCAATGCCAAGCAAGGCAAGAAGAGAAAGAATGATGCAATCTGCTTGGCGCAGACTGCCAGACCGAGCACATTTCCGAAGGCAAGCGAACGACGCCAGCTTGGTTTTTCATTCCACCAGAGCATGGTGAGCATGGCAGCCGAATACAGGGCCATGTGCGGATAATCGAGCAGGGGCAGATGGCTGATGCATATCGCCAGAGGCGTGCAGTTAATTACCATCGCGCAAATAAAAGCAGTTAAACGGCTCTGGAAGAGTCGCTCAGCTATCTTGAAAGTCGAGATGTTGAGTAATCCACAAAAAAGCAGGAGCGACAAATGATCGGAGAACAGGCCGTTGCCGAACAAGACCTTCAAGAGACCATTGAATGCATGCACTTGTGGTGGATAGCAGTAGTTAACGGTGAGCATCCGATGCCACCAGTCACCGGAAAGAAGCCGAGGATGGCTCAACAGATCCCGATACTTAAATGCGTCGAGCACGTGCGAGGCGGCGTCCCAGTACGGCCATCCGTGATCGAAGTAGAACCAGAGTGCAAGCAGACCGCCAAACAGAGCCGTAACCAGGCACATCGCCGCCCCACTGCCCAGTCTGCGAGGGCTAAATTGATAGCGAGCGTTGTCCAGGAAGTTGGAAACAACCTCCCCGTCAAAACGGCTCTCTGCGGATTTTTGCTGAGCCGGACCGGCAATAGTCTCTGCAGGCGATGGCATACAGGCGTACGCTCCTGGACAAAACCATCTTGTAAACCGGTGAAGAATACCAGAGGGACGCACATCTTGGCTGTATTAAACTTTAAGCTTGGACGCCTACTTAACTGTAACTCATTGAAGAAGCTGCTTGAGAACGTATGATTCACCAATAAGCTCGGTCTTAGAGCATCTCTTAGATGAAATTGCATGAATATTCTCCGTCCCCTGCCGTAGCGGACCGCGAAAATGCGGATTGCACCGCCGTGCAGACTGAATCGGATGGCTCTATGCCCTCCAACGCGCATCGACTCGGCAAAAGAAGCCGCGCAGTATTTTCGCTGGCTTGGTGTTGCTCGAGCGTTGTTTTTCTCACCATCATTTTTTTGGCTTTGTTCGAATTCGGCATTTGAAGCCTGAAGCCTTTGCATCAGATCGACGTACCGGGACTGACTACCGCTAAGCAAAGCGGTATGTTGCAGAAACTTATCGATGCGCTCGATTCGAACCAAAGTCCGGATGTGCTTTTGCTTGGGTCCTCCTTAGTGCTGAACCCATCTGTGCGTTGCGACGATCAATTTGCCGGCAGGCGCACCAGATACGATGGCTGGTATTTCGCTCACGTCATCCAGCCGTACAGCAAATCCGATTACTTCGCCGCCCTTCTTGCCTCCGCTGCTCGCAAAAAGCTGATCACCGAGAATCTGGCCATTCCCGGTGCACTCGTGTCGGATCAACGGCTGATACTGGAAAAGCTGCTCAAGAATGGCAAGAAGCCTCAAATTGTTTTTTTCTTTGTAGAGCCGCGTGCATTTTTGGATAACACGATGCCACCCGAGGAGAAGACTCCGACTGCCGAGGTTCTGTCTTCTTATCTGAACCTGAAGATGCTGCTGAACGATCCAGCCGCCATATCCCATCTTCCGGAAACCGTTCTGGGCCTTGTTTCCAACTACTATCAGGAGCGCAGCGATTATCGCTTCTTCATCGTGAACCTATCTTCGCATATGAGTGGTCATCCGGTCGGCTTGTTCGAAGCAGGTGTCGAGGGGGCCCGAAAGCCTACAGCTGTTTTGCCGTGCCTGGTGGCGGCAAACAAACCAAGCTATGAAGAGTCTGCCAATGAGCTTCGCGATCTTGACGTCTACAAATGCAGATATCTGCCGGTAAATTGGAAACGCCTGCAAATACAAGAGAAAGAATTCAACGAGTTGGCACACTTGACCAGAGACAATCACGTTCAACTCGTAGTCGTGAAAATGCCCATCACTAAAGAAAATCTGAGCTTACTGCCTCAAGAAGCTGTCACCAAATATAATACCGCCATCCAAAAGATGAGCGCGGCCGGAGTTGAGGTGATCGATCCATCGGACAAACTGAAATTTGATCTGAGTGATTATGAGGACTCAGTCCACCTCAATGGCAGGGGCGGCGCGAAGTTGTTTCGCTACATTGCCGAAACCGCTGCCTTGTCTCTAAAACAATAAGAGTCTTCTACCCTGCACATCCAGGCTATCGATTGCCTGCACTTGCAGTTTCAAGTTGCGGAGCTGTACGGCCGAGCAAGCTCGCGGGTCATTGTACATCGCATCCTTGGCTGGGCAAGGGTACAAGAGAAGCTCGACTGAATCAGCCGAGCCGCCGCACGACAACATGGGTACGATATCGTTGATTGAGAAGTCTATCCATTCACCTCTTCTGCCCCGGATGTAATCCGGGCAACGTCCTGCAATTATCTGAACTCCGTTTCTGCCGCGCACTGAAATAACAAGACCTGCTTTCCCAGGACCTCCTAGAACGCGCAACTGACCAGTGAGATGCAGCTTCATATGGCTGTGAGCTCGAGCCGGCTTTAGCTTGACCACTGCGCTTGCGGCTCCCCACGCCTTCAATACATACGAGTTGGTGACGATGGCATTTTTGTTCGGATCGCGGGCGAAAATTGGAAAAGCCTCGGGGCTAACTTCAATCAACTGCATTGCTTCTGAAGACGAGGCTTTCGCAAGACCTGCTTCTGAGCTGGCGCTCGGCAACACGGCACTGTCAGACGGCAGCAAGGCAAGCTTTATGTTTAGAACATCCGATATTTCCTGGCGCTGGCCGGCTTTGTCGGAGATGAACGCAGAATGTTCCGCCCCGGGATTGCACAACGATTGAACCACCCGCGGCTCTAATTTATCCATTGGCACGATCAATTGCTCATAGGCAAAGAAATATGGCGAGGGAATCCTGCGTTTTTCTCGCCGTGCTGCACCATATATGGTGAGAGAGGAATTGGTAGTGGACTCAGGTAGCGTAATCGAAACTTTGTTTGTGCCTCTTAGATTTATCCATTCAGGAGGAACGATTAGAGCGCGCCATTGCCTGAAATCATCCGGCATTCGGTCAAGCAGATGAGCGAATTCGCTCATCAAGGCGTAGTTCCCATAGAGGCATGAGTCATATATGTCAAATGGCAAGAGCGATTCAGTCAGCAGATGCCCGTTTATATTGACCCGGGCTTGCTCTAGATCTTTCTCGCCGTCCACGAGAAGAAAAACGGTTCGGACTGACGTCGGAACTCTCACTGTAGACAGATCAATCTCCTTTTCCAGAGATTGACCAGCTTGCACATGATGAACGGTTTCTGTTCCGTTACCTTTGCTTGCCCATTGCTCGCCGAAGAAAACGAGGCTCGATAGCATAATACAAAATATAATTGCCGGCAGAGCCGGGGCCAATGAGGGTTGCCCTTGTACTAATAAAGGATTGGGTGAAGCTGTGGATTTAGCTCCAGCGCGATTGGACCAGTCGGCAAGGCACTTCAGCCCAAATACGGCAAACACACAGAGAATCGGTACTGAGGAGTAGGCATAGCGAGCCATAGCCTGAAAACTGCAATAAGTAAAATGTGCGGCAAGCAAAAGGACGCACATGTCACCATATACAGTGTCTGCTCGAGCGCTCTGCCTCCTCCATAATTGACCGGACCTCTGCAAGATATAGGCAGAGAGCCCCAGCGACGCGAGAAGCATGAATATGGCATGCAAGTTTTGTTGAGCCTCAGGTGAAAGTCCAAAAACGAACTCTCGAAAATTGTTGTAGGGATAGGCAAACATCCGTGTAATCCGCTTCACACAAAGCGAAGCGCATCCTCGCGGATCATTGCTCCATTGGCTGATCAAAACCGACAACGGCGTTTCATCAGTGATCATAAGCTTGACGTAAGGTGAATCAGGCAACGTGCACCAGCCATCTGACTCACGATCCGTGCCGACGGCCACGTTGTAAACCGGCAATCTTTGTGCAGTTATGCTTCCTTTCCCGGTCACCCACTTCGTGTATGCAAACCAGGGCAGTATGGTCAATGCAGTGGATAGAAAGATACTAATCGACACGGCCGCGACCTTGAGCAGACGCCATTTTTGCCGTTGCCTGTCTTCCGGCCATGGAACGCTTTGCCAGCCTGCTATCATCGTCGCCAGGATAGTGGCGGGCACTAAAGCTGGTTTGGCTAAAGCAACAAGACCACCGAAGAACCCGGCTGCAATTCGAGCTTTCTTGCTTCGCGCGATAAGAGAGATGCTGAGTACGAATGCCGCCACATAAAGTGCGGTCGGAACCTCGCTCAGGAAACGTCCGCTATTGACCAGTGAAGGTGGATAGAGACCGAAGAGGAGCCCGGAGGAAACGGCCCAGCGACTGTCCCTGGTCAGCTTCATTGCCAAAATTGAGACCACGCAAGCTGTAATGGATTGGACGAGCGAGTAAAAGGTGACCAGCCATCTCCAGTCCGCGTAGACGGGCACGTGCTGGAAGGCGGCAAAAACCAATGCGGGCAATACAACCACCATGGGACCATCGAACAATATGGACTGGCTGAATTCATCGCCTCTCAGTATGCCGATGCCTGTCGTCATGTCACCATGGATGGTGGCAATCAATGCTCGGGCGAGCATGGCGCAAGAGTCGAGATAATGTTTTCCATCAAAAGCGAATGTTGCGTTTACATGCTGAAAGAGAAAATGGTGCGCCAGGTTGGCGAGCAAAATCACCAGGAAGACGATCAGTAGATCTCTCGGGCTAAGATGCCCGTATCTGCGGGTTGCATCCTTCATCTGCTCGCCCGCTGTTGCTTGAATTTTATTGTCGAGAAGCACGTTTTTCATCGCCGCAGAGGAACACCGTCTGAGATGCGCAGAGTAATACACTGTCTCGCTCTGCGCATTTTGACAAGTAAATCCCTATCTAGCCTTAAAAGGTTTTCAAGAAGCCTGGACGGTTCTTGACTCCTGGGTCAACAGCTCATCGACGGTCTTAATGAGTCGCGTAAGACTTTCCGTGCGACCGCAATCGAAAATGCCATTCCATACCTGGAAACTCTCTTTATGAGCCAGATCTTTGGGGCAGGTGGCTACATCCTTTATCGCCCTGGCAATTTCATCAGCTGGTCTGGAGTCCGGAAGGAGTTTATGAGCCGACAATTTTCCTGCATATGTGTCCCAGCCGAGCAATGGATCGGCCTTGCCTTCATGAAGGTTGAGCGACAGCGTTGGGCAGCCTGCTTCCAGTGCCGCCCAGATGGTGGTCGATTCATGGGCAATAAAACAATCACCAGCTTTCAAATACGGTTCGAGCTCTTTGATCAACCTGATTTGAAAGCCAAGAGGCGTGAGTCGTTCGAAAAATCTCTCCAGGGGCATTTGCTGGCGACTAAAACTGAAGTATGGGTCGGTGCGGGGCGATGGATGATACTTCAAAAATAGATATGGCCCCACAACACCAAGATCGCTCACCAATTTTTCAAAAGAGTCGAGCATGAGTTCTGTAAGCTCTTCGCACGTGCGTTTCTTGTACAGATAAATGTCCATTGTAAGACCATATATGATGGCGACACTCTCATCCGGAATGCTGAATCTTCTGCGCATTGACTTGTATTCATCAGTCAACGACTCTCGCGAAGGGAAGCATTCTCTATTTATCGATCCGATTTTCACAATCCGGTCTTCTGAAATACCAAGCTGTTGAAAATGCTCCTCAGCGACCTTGCCGGTGGCTAGATATTTGTCTGCGTTTGAAAAGAGATTCTGGAAGGGATCGCCAAACATGTAGGCGTGATGGAAGTAAATAACTGGAGTGCGGCAGCTTTCAAAGCAATCAAAGAGCGTTTGACCGACACTGCTTTCCATGGCACCGACAAACAAAAGATCCCAATGGCGTTCGTCCAAAAGCTTTTTGAATGCCATTTGATATTGTGCATGCTGACACGTCTCGTCAATGAGCCACTGCTTGTCCGGATAGTACTGCCAGAAGTCCTCAGGTAGAGCGGACAGGGCCTTCTCCACTTCCTCTTGCAAACATTGCTGGTAGAGTTCGAAGTCGCACTCTCGTCCTTGCCATACTCTGGAAAGAAGTTCTCCGAATTCCATGTCGTCAATGTTGTATTTGCCTTCCAGCGTATCAACCAGAAAGTCACGTGGCTCGGGGTTTGGATAGTAAAGCAATCCGACGCGCGGCAGAGAGTTCTTATAGTTCAACAACTCATGAGTCTTCTTGTTGTTCATGTAGGGAATGTTTTGGAAGAACAATCGCCGGAAGACACCATCCACAGGAGCGCTCAAGTTGTTGCACGCCTCAAGATACTCGCGTGTCTTGACGGCTACGCTGAACAATGCCGGATAATCTCTCTCTAATTCAGAAAGCCATGGATCGGAATTCTGAACGGCCTTGTTGAAACGAGCGTAGAAATTTTCGAAGGGTGGTTGGGTCTGATTCGCAGAGAGACTGCCATTTGCAGGAGAGTTGTTTATTTTGGATGCCGGCAAGTAAGCGTGTAGATCGCTGAGGACCAGGCGCCTTGCTTGTTCCCTTTGAGCCATACCGTTGTCTGGCGGCGACTGCGTCGATAGAGCTGCGCGAACGCCTCGCTTTAACCAAGATGGCATGAGGCTTTTGAAATTTACCTTGCTTGAATTTGACACTTCCCAACTCGAGTTGCTGACGAAGATCAGGCATCAATGCCTGTTGCAGTATAAACCATCGGATTGACGTAGGAGTATGTGCTCAATAGATTTATGACGAGCCGTACTTCTTCTTCGACTGTCATCTTGCTCGAGTCCAGGCGCAGTTGTGGGTGAACCGGGGGCTGATAAGGGGAGGAGACGCCGGTTAGATCGCGGACCTCGCCACTGGCCTCTTTGGCGTATAAACCTTTGGGGTCGCGGCTCTGGCACACCTCCAGGGGACAGAAGAGAAAGATCTCATGAAAGTCGAGAGCGCCTATAGCTTCTCGTGCAGCTCGACGATCTTGCTCATAGGGAGAAATGCATGCGACGATGGTGAGGAAACCGCAATCTAAGAAAAGCTTGGCCACATGCGCAATCCTGCGAATGTTCTCGGAGCGATCCTCAGGAGAGAAACTCAGATCGGCACAAAGACCAGTGCGCAAATTGTCTCCGTCCAGAACCACCACCTTATATTTTCGTTGAAATAAATATTGCTCGAGAGCTTTTGCCAATGTGCTTTTGCCGGACCCGGACAGACCGGTCAACCATAAGACGGCACCTTTATGACCGCCTTCCTTCTCTCGCTGCGCTCTGCTCATGTAACCGCTTTCTTTAGCGACTAATCTGGCATTCTTTTCAAAGGCGCTGGTTAGCGCGGCATGAACTTCGATGACTCCTGTAGCCACAGTGTCATGTGGAGTGCATATGACGAACTTGCTCAAGCTGGTTCGTCGCATCTTTCTGTCAAACGCAACTGGTCGCTTGGCATGTACGATCACTCTAATTACATCGCCTATACCGATACCATATCTGGTGCTGCCCTCCAGATCATTAGCATTGCGCCGATCGAGGTGATTATCACCTGGATCGAGGTGATCGATTGGAACGAGTCTGCAGCCGGTTTCCTGGGTTCCGATTTTTAGCAGATACTCGGCGTCTGGTTGGGGTGCTGTTGCCGAAAGCCAAATCAGCTTCGCTTCAAAGTGCGTGTCGACTTCCGGTACGTTGTCTCGCGAAGAGATGACTTCACCGCGCTCGACGAAGACTTGCTCTGCCAGGCATAGCGCCACTGAATCACCTTGTTTGGCGATTGAAACCTGTCCTTGAGGATATACCTCGATAGAGCTGATGCTCGAAATTTTTCCTGAAGGTGTAAAGAAAATCTCCGATCCCGGCTTGATTTGACCTGAAATTACCCGACCAGCGAAATAGCGCTTCTCACCGAACTTGTACACATCTTGTAGCACCATTCTGAACGGTTGGCTGTCATCGATCTCTCCTGCATAGCAAGAAAAATCGATCAGCTCCGGTTCGAACTTGGACAAGATCGGTAATAATGGTTCGCCTTTGTACCATGGTGTATGCGGACTCGACTCGCTGATATTGTCGCCATGCAGAGCAGAGAGCGGGATGAATGCGCGGCATAGCAAGCCTTCAGCGCCGACCGTTTCTTCCATATTCTTTCGCAGGGAGTTAAACGTGTTCTCGTCGTAGTTGATCTTGTCGATTTTGTTGACCGCGATCACTATTTCCGATACCCCAAGGATAGCCAGTATTTGGAGATGGCGTAAGGTTTGCGCTTGAACGCCCTCCTCAGCGTCCACAACCAACATGCCGATATCGGCGCGTGAAGCTGCTGCAGTCATGTTCTTCAGGAATTCGATATGGCCAGGCGCATCAATGAGCACAAGTCGCTTACCGTTCAATTCGAGATCGATTGATGTGGTATCAATGCTGATACCTTGATCCTGTTCCTCCTGAAAGGCATCCAGGAGAAAAGCGGGCTGAAAGTCGATGCCCTTGATTCGGCAAGTTTTCATAACCGCGTCGGTTTTCTCTGCCGGAAGCCGACCGGCATCGAGCAAAATTCTGCCGAGCAACGTCGACTTGCCGTGGTCGACATGACCAACAACGACGATGCGGAAAATATCTGTGTCTGCTCGGTTCATTCTCACATGTATCCGTTCTTGCGCAACTTCTGCATGGCATATTGCTCCGCTTTGTCTTGCTCGCGTCCAGCCCGCTCGCCGCCTGGCGATGACTCAAGCTCGGCAATAATTTCCTCGACCGAGCCGGCCGTCGATGCGATGGAACCGGTACAGGGATAGCAGCCGAGCGAACGATAGCGTTTGCCGTCCCTGGCAAAGTAGAGCGGCAGCACCTCCAGTTTTTCGCGAGCAATGTATCTCCAGACATCGAGCTCGGTCCAACGCAATAGTGGATGAATTCTGAGATGAACGTCAGCCGGCATGTGGAGATTGTAATAGTGCCAGATTTCAGCAGGCTGGTTCTTGTACTGCCATGCAGCATCGTCAAAGCGAGGCGAGACGACACGCTCCTTGCCGCGGGAGCCTTCTTCGTCGCCGCGTATGCCCAGGAACAGGCCGGCGATATCATGCTCTTTCACTGTGCGCATCAATTGTTGTGTCTTCAATGCGCCACAGCAAACGAGCCTGCCTTTCTCGGGCGACATTCCGTCAGCTAAGGCTTCATGATTGGTTCCAACGATGAGCTTGAGCCCGTGCCGTTTGGCATAATCATCGCGCCACCGAATCATCTCGGGTATCTTATAGGAAGTGTCAATGTGCACCACAGGCAGTGGCAGGTGCGAGAGGAACGCTTTGCGCAGCAAGTGCATGAGAACGGTCGAGTCTTTGCCCATCGACCAGAGAAGGGCAAGTTTCTTATTCTTGCTAAATGCCTCTCGAATGATGAAAACGCTCTCATTCTCCAGGTGCTGCAGGGTGTCCATTGGTTGCTTTGCTTAGGAAGGTTTCCAAGGTTGATGACTGTAAGTTAACCGCTGAACCTCGAAATTTCATTACTCCAGATTCAGGTTTAGCAAGGTATTCCTAACTAATATGGTTGTCGGGAGGTCGATTCTGGTCTCTTTTTCGATGATAAACGCATGACCGCATGGTTCTTTTCTAATCTGAAGAAAGGCGTGGGCAAAACTCTTGTGCCTGCAAGCGTCGTGGCGGTTTTGCTCGCCCCGATCTGTCTCGACCGCGTCGTTTTTCCACTCATGGAGAGCAAAGGCGTCTTCTGGGGGCGCGCCTGGTCCGATGATGAGAAGAAGCTATTCAAGTTGAGCTGCCTGAGAAACTGGGCTTCAAAGGACGCGCCGCTGTTCAGGAATCACCTGATCAAGCCGCGCGAGCCCCGTACCGGTCCACGCATTCTGGTCATGGGCGATTCATTCGTTTGGGGTGATGGATATAGAAACGTAAACGACATCTGGTGGCGGCAACTGTCTCGCGAGCTGATCCGCCGCGGCTACAAAGACGTGGAAGTGTTGGGCGCGGGCTATCCCGGCTTCTCAACCTCGCAGGAGCTGAGCGCGGCTCGGAAGCTTGTGGCTGATTTGAAACCGGATTTGATCATCTGGGGATACACGGAAAACGATCCTGATGAAGGCGTCGTTCGGCAATCCTTCGACTCCGCGAAAAACGCAGCCAATGAGATTCACACTGACGCGCTTGCCCGGGCATTGCCCAATCTGGCCATTTATTTACAAAGGCAGATCTTCTCGCGCAGCAATTCACTGTTCGACGTTTTTGCCGAGCCCACCGCGAGCAAGAGAGCGAAGGACGAGGTGTGGGAATTGCAACTATTGCACGGCGAGAACTGGAACAGATTTTCAAAAACGGCTTCAGCGATGAGTGAGTTTTTGAGGCAATCAAAGACTAAAGGAATAGTTGTCGCCTTGCCCGAGACGCCTGATGTCGAATTCTATGAGTCATGCTTCCGGCCGGCTCAATCTCTCTTTGAACAGGAAGGGGTGCCCTTCCTCGATTTGGCGCCTGAGATCGTGAAATGGCATCAGGAAGTCTTTCCGGTCGCATTGCGATCGAATCCTTTTCTGGCCTGTCGGCGTGCGGCTTTCCTGCATATAAGTCCGGCGAACGCGCACCCGAGCGCAGCGGTGACCCAGTTTTACGCTGCCGGCGTGGCCGATTTTTTGGAAAAGAATTATCGTAGCGTGCTCGGAGAAAGAGAACCCGTGGAGCGCGCGGGTGCCTTCGCCAGAGCTCAAGCAGCAAGGATAAACGACGTATTGCCTATCTTTGCTTGTGGAACTCTCAAAGGGACGAGTATGGAGTTCGATTATCCGGACCCGTCGCTCCTGTTGAAGATGCCTTTGAGGGAGCCGTTTGTGCAAGTCAATTTTGAGACGCCCGTATACATAAAGACTATTGATCTCTCTGGTCCCTCGCTGCAAGCCGGTTCTCTGCATCTCACCACTGTCGATCCGCAACTGGGCTTTGACAATGGCATCATCAAGCATCTGGGGCGGCAGGTGACAGATCATGCAACCTGGGAGGTGCCCGACGAGACCCCGCCCGTAAATTCCATCATGCTTGCCGCTTCGTTTAAATCCGGAAACAGCCGGCACCTGGTATTAAATGTAGTGCCAAGAAGTACCCAATGACTATGCACAAAGATCCTTAATATGGTGAATCTGTTAGATAACAAATTGAACGGCGAGACTGACTCTGCGACATCGCAGGGCTCCAAAGCCCGCTCGAGCGCCGGTCCGCATGATCTCAAATCGCAGAGCGGTACTCTCCAGGAGCACCGCATTTGGTGGCTAGCTCCGGCAATCTGCTTTTTCGTCTCCCTGACCGTTTCACTTCTGCATATTTTTGCCCACGATCCAGGATCGCGCATCGTTCAAGACTCCGAATTCTATTTCCAAACCGGGCAGCGTCTGGCAGAAGTTATTTTGCAGTCGCATCAGCTTGATTTCAGCAGGAACGATTTCGGTTCGGCCATTGTCATAAACGGTCCGGCCGTTCCTTTGTTTATCGCATCGGTATACGCGCTGCTCGGAAAACTTCCATCCCCTCAAGATCCTTTGCCTATATTCGTAGCACAGGCGATTCTGCAGGCGTTCGTTACAGCTGTAATTGCCGGGTGGTCGAGCAAGCTGACGAGAAGCAGGTTCTTCGGATTAACAACGGGGCTCTGTTGGGCGTTTTATCCAGGCACAATCACCTCTTCATGCCTTCTCTTCGCCGAGAATCTTTCAGTGTTCACAACCGTGCTTCTTGTATGGCTCGGCTCGTGCTTGCTGGGGGCTACAAATAAGCGCGCACCCTATTGGGCAGCGGCTTTTGGATTCTGTACCGGCTGGCTCTTACTCGTGCGCTCGGCGCTTCTCCCCACAGCCTTTGTGATTGGCTGCTTAACCCTGTTCGGCTTCAATTGCGGCTCGGGCGAAGGCTCTACCAGGGGCAAGGGCTGGAAGATCCGACTGTTCGCGCTGGTCGGAGTACTTTCCGCTTTGATACCATGGATGGTGACTAGCAAAGTGCTGACCGGCACGGCTGAACTTCTGCCGAAGCGCATGCCGAGTTGGAACCTGGCACTGGGCTGCGATACTTTGTCTGGCGGCTGGCAGACCATGCCGGTCACTCCATTTACAGTCGACAGTCATACGAGGAAACCGCTCGCGATAATTGCTAAGGCGGTAAAAGATGATCCAATCAATTTTGGCGCGCTAATGCTGAGGAAGGTCAATCGTCTCTGGGGTGAGCCATGGCTCGACTACCACAAGCACATCTTCGGGTTGAATACGACCGCCATGACCCTTTTTCACCAGCTTGTGTGCTTGTTGGGAGTCCTTGGTATCTTGGCTGCTTGTGCCGAATTTCGTTTCTCTTTTAGAAGCGCGGCTGCAGAACGGACCGTTCCGATGTTCATAGCGTCGAGCAGCATCCTGATAGTGATTGCGCATATGGCGTTTATTCCATTTGAAGCGCTGCCGCGATATGCCCTTTCAGCTATGCCATTTCTGATGCTCCTGTCCGCATTTTATTTGAAGAAGATTTCAGGCAAGAACTTTTGGGGCGCATGCTTGATGACTGCACCACCTGTGATTGCACTGCTTTTCCTGTGGCATCACAATTGTCTGCCACAACTATATGACCTGACCGGAAGCTTCGCCTCAGCAGTCGCCATTCTGGTGGTTGCGCAAGCTCTGCTGATTGGCTGGATTCTATTCACCAACTGGCGCGTTCTGAAAGGTCTTCCGGTGAACGAGCAGTCTGGAGAATCAACTGGAGCCCCCGGGTCTTTGATGGCTTTAAATATAGCAACCATCAGCCTTGCCGCAATTGCAGCGTTTGTTCTGATTGGAAATTGCAGTGAGTTCTCGACGGAATGGAGCTGCAAACTGCATGGCGCACAGGCAGCGTGCCGAGCGATATCTCTCGATTCAACTACTTCTACATCGGGGACGGAGCCGGGTTGGGCCGCCTTGCTGATCGATTCAGACAAGTCCCTAGACAATGCCTTGTTTGAAGTGAACGGACATCCGCTTCAAGCAAAACCATTGTCAATCTATGATGTCCCGACATCGTATCAGTACCAGCAAACAAAGCTGTACATCATGCACCTCATGGTTGAGAAGCGGGGTGATCAATTCAACCAGATCAGGCAGTGGCGAGTTCTGCCCGTTCCGCTAACTTATCTGAACATGAGCGGTATCAACAAGATTGCAATCAAACCAGCATTGAATTCCGAGATCACAATCTACGGAGACTTCCCCAATCCTCTTGTTGGCCGCCGATTGCCATCGCTAACTTATTTCACGGTCGGAAAGCTGCAATATTCACTGGATGCGCTCGAGGGACGAGTACTGGAAAAATGCGGCCCGGAGTGGGTGGAAACAAATTCTCGATCGTGGCTCCAGGACAAGGACAAGAGCGGACCGGTCGATGTCATCGACAAATGCACGGCGCTAAAGGGTTGTTATCGAGCTTACCTCATGCTCGGTTTCGAGCCTGGACAAAAAGCTAAGGCTGAGTCGAATGCACAAAAGGCCAAGGCTGCGCCGAATGCAGCCGATACCGGTCGAACTGCAGACAAACGTTTACCCACTTTTGTAAACCAGACCATACGCATCTATTAGTCTGGCGGTATTATGGGTAGTGGCACATACCGGCGATCGCGCCGAGCCGATCACCAGGTGTAGATTTCGGCATCTTCTCGCAAAATGCCTGCTGCATCCGCTTGCTGATCCCAATCTACCTCTTCGTAAACACTTTCTATATCCACCGAAACTGGCGCGCCTGGAAGACTGTGTAATCTAAATGAACCGCTCAGACACACTGCCGAGGCGGAGAACCGGGGCTCGTCCCCCTTCGAAAAAATCTCAATGCGTTTGGTGGACTGATGAATGATTATGTATTCGCGCACCGAGCTGATTCTTCCATATGAGAGCAGCTTCTCTCGTCGGTCAATGGCTGCGGTTGAGGGAGACAATATCTCCGCTATGAGAACGGGCGACTCAAGAAATATCGCTTCAGTATTCATGGGGGTGCATGAAACGACAACGTCGGGATAGTAGAAGCTGTTTAGTGAATCTATCTTGACTTTGACTTCAAGCAGAAAGGCCTTGCAAGGACTGCCTTTCAGATTTGATTTGAGGATGGCATGGAAATTCTCTGCAATTATGTTATGCCGCAGGCTGGTTCCGGACATGGCAAAAACCTGGCCATCGAGGTACTCATGGCGAACAGCAGAGGACTCCTCGAAAGAGAGATACTCCTCGACCGTCATGAATTGTATTTTCTGATCCGGTAAACTCATGAGGTTAATCCTCTGCTGCGGCTCTCCAGCATCTAGCTCGTATCGGCGATTTGACCTGCAATGTGGATGCAGAATCTCATCCGAAATCATATTAGCATTCTCAATCAGCGTTTTTGACGAGGCCAAAAATCGTCATTTTTGGCCTCGTACACGAGGCCAGAGCGTCGAAAAACGTACTGTATAAGTGTCATTGGACTCGTCAACGAGGCCAAAAAGTGGCTGTTCTGGCCTCGTCTAAATTGCGCGTGAGCCTAATCGAGCGCCTCATCGATTTCAGCGTTTGAGCCGCATCATTTCTCAATGGTGGCGCCGGGACTCCACGGCAAGGGTTCGCGGCTCGCTTCATCCAATATGTTCCTGATCTTTGTCTTCCGCGCCTGGCGATCGTCATGCAGAGCCGTTTCTCGCTTGGAATTTGAAATATCAAAGTCCCGGCAGCCTGGAAATGCAGCCCGAATGGCGCGTGCCTCTTGTTGAGAGTAGTCCGCATTCCGCAAGATGAATTTAAAGACATGCTTGTCGCCGGCCAGAACCTTCCAGCCAGTCTTGCTTAACTCGACCTTGTCCAGGTCAAGCCTGACGGTTGGGATCTTTCGAATGATGGCAAGCTGTCTGTCACACAACTGCATCTGTCCGAACGAAAGATAAGAATACGGTTCTTTCTTTCTGCCAAGAGACTGAAGCGCTTCATCGGTAAAGGTACATCCGTAGAACTGCAGTTGATTTCCCATGGACAGATACTTTGCGCCCTTTTCGTTAATATCCATTCTTCGCGGCCAAATCTCGATCGTGTGAGTTTTGTCGTGAAGAATCTCGAAGGCTCGATTGGTAAAATGCGGACCGGATAGATACACACGACGTAGCGTCCGGCATTCCTTAAGAGGCCACAGTTGCGTGTCGGACAGCGCATCGACATCCTCGAGTATGATTTCCTCCAGACCTCTTATGCGGGCAATTTGCCGCAAACCGCCCTCAGTTAGTGGACAGGCGCTGACATCCACCTGTTTTATAGTACTGGGCACGGTGGCAAATCCGGTGCCGCTGATCGCCGAGTTGCGCAGGTTCAGAACACCGATTTCTTTCTCGGATTGCAGCAGTCTGAGATCGCCGTCCTCGACGCCGCCCATGGCCGGCTTGACCTTGACGTAGATCGATAAATCGGCCTGCCGTCTCTTTATAAACAAGTCCTCAAATCGGCTCTTTTCTCCAGCTTGCCATCTCGACAAGGCAAGCTCTACAGGGGCGTTCGTTGGTGCCTTTTTTCGGCTGCTGCCCGTGTTCATCGCCAGGAACAGCGCCGCCACTATGGCAATAAATCCCACGAATAAAATGGCTACGGGTGCAACTTGTTGAATAAAATCCT
>JAJPJO010000070.1 GCA_021324135.1 Pseudomonadota bacterium | reverse complement strand
TGTAGAGCTCAGCTTCCGGACTGCCTCTGTCCTGCAGCTTCAGGACGACTCCGAGATTTCGACGGCTCAATGTGGGGACGACCACTTTGCCGTCTCCCTCTAAGAACTTGAAGTTGGACCGCTTCAAGTTCTTGATCATAGAATGCTTTTCGGCGTCATCAATGGTTTCAAGCTCAATCTTTTTAGGATGAAACCTGCCCCGCTCGATTGGCAAGTTTTGAACCTTCCCCCAAGATCGCAAGAAATTCCGCTCGCTGACGTTTAGACCTTTTTCCGCAGCCTGCACCGAATCTGGTGTCGGCTCTAGTTCCTCGCCAAACGATAGATGGCTCCTCGCCGCTCGAAGATTTGAGCAATGATTGTAATACGATCCACCCCTGCCCATGCGCTCGATCCTGGACGAGGTCAAGCAACCGAGCGCCAGCATGGACAAACCTTCGAAGGCAACCGGTCCAAGCTGCTCACTCACTTTTTGACGAGCCAACTGCGGCTCGGTGCGTGCGGCTGAAAGATAAGGTGCGACTCTGGCAAAGGAATCGAACGACTCCCGGCAATACATAGCCGTCCCCGCACCGCCTATGATGGCAGCTGGTATTGATATCCATTTCGGCGCAGCTTTCAAGGCAATGCCGATTCCCACTGCTCCCATGGTGTCAAAGACGGCTTGATTCGGGTGGGTGGACAACCGATCCAAGCCGTTTTTGACCACACCGTCCTTGACACCAAGCAGCAGCGCCTCGCTCGCCGGGCGAAGATTGGAAAACCAACCGTCGCCCAGCGAAGCATCGGGCTCGGTATATTCGCGCAACGTCTTTCTGTGAAGTCCAAGTTCGTGTTCCCTGGATCCCATTTGGACCTCCAGATTTTCATTAGTCGCGAGTGCCGTAATTCAATTGAACTACAGCTTGCTGAAAAATCACTGTGTAATTCCACAGTCTTTGACTAGAAGCCTTAATGAGCGCAGGCAACCGCCCGCCCATATTAGTCTTGTAGTCAGGCTGCGCCTCCGCCTGCCGACTAAATCTAAAGCTCGGTGGCGACGAGCCCGTAGACCTTATCGTCTTCCAATTTACTAATCGAGTCGCGGAATTTTTTCCACCATCCCTGCAGATGTGTCTCGAACTCCGACTGATATGGATCGGCGTCATACCAAAACGAGATCAGCTGGAGAATCTGATCCTTTCTGACTTTCGCTACCCAACCGCCGAAATCCGTTTGTTTTCCCTCCAGTTTGCCATCCTTGATCAGATGGATGACTTCGAAGAAAAGTTCGACATTGGCAGGGGGAAACATCTCAGATACGCGGCTGGGAACGTTGGAGTCCCAGTCGCCATCGTCCCAGCTGAATTTCGGGTCTTGCAGGTCGCCGATGTACACATTATGTATGGTCATGCAGTCCGTCTCGCTTTCTGTCTGAGAATCCAATCATTCTCGCGCATCGATCTCGCAAAGCCAGGGATCGAAAGATACCTTATCGGGGCCGGTCAAGACCAGCCAATTCCTCTTGTAGCCCTTGTTGATATACTCATCGATCTGGCGTCTGGCATCGGCGGACAGTTCCCAATCGTTTACATCCGACAGCTGCTTGGGAAATGCCTCGGGCGGATAGGCTGCGGACAGCGAGTGCGCCTGAGACTGTGATGGCGCCGGTGGTGTCACCTTCTCGGTGAATTTGCCGAACACTTTATCCACGAGTTTCATGCGCTCTTCATAGGCATCTTTTTGCCGCAACATTTGCGGACGATTTGCCAGGTCTTGTTGAAGAGATTCATACTCGCTATTGTATGCCTTCTCGATCATGACTTCGACCGAATCAGAATGAAGATAGCAGAGCATATAGATCGGTTCATGATAGAGAAAAGTTGGAAAGATTACTGCCACCGTCTTCGGTGCACCTAAAACTTTCACTTGAGATTCGAATGCCCAGACGAGTTTCAATTCGAGCTGATCCAAACCAGGATGAGGGCAATATATGTAACGTAAACCCTCAGCGTTTCTCCGCTTGCCTGTTACTTTGACGGTGCCGCCGCCGTACATCTCAAATATCGGATCAGGTAGCATGCGAACTGCGTGAAACATACCCACCTCAATCAGGGAAATTTTTCTAGCTACTTAACTGCTTTCTGCTGAACCGCCCGCGCCTGTCGCATTCCCTTTGCCATGCCATTCAGTGCCTCGCGCATGGCAGCGGTGTTGTCCAAACGAAGGCATTCATCGGCAATCTTCTGAGCCTCGCTATCACGACCGGCCCCCAGATAGGCGCCATATACCAAAAGTACCATACTGGGAAACGGATCAAATTCACTCGACACCTCAGTGTCAGGTTTCGGCTTCTTCATTTCCTCGGCACGCTTGAAATACTCTTTGATCTTTGCCAATGGCTCCGGGTACAAATATGTGGCTGCATCCGACCAGCGGCACCTGGCGAAGAGGACCGGCGCCAGCAGCCCGCTCTGGTCCTTGATTGCGCTGCGCTTTTGTGGATCGATCTTGATCTTGTCGAACCAAGCCAGAGTCTTCGCTTCCTCACCAAGAACACCATTCAATACGATCCAATCCTTTCGATTTTCGCTTTTTTCGGCATCGTTCCTCAACTCGGTAATCTTGCCTTTTGCCGATGGAACCACGGCAATCAGATTCTTCATCTCGTACGGCAAAACTGAGATTCGGGTATTTTCGATGTCCTGATCATCACTTTTGTTTTTCCAGAGTGAAAGATACTCATCGAGAGCCTCGGAGTTTTTTCCTTGAGTCTGCAAATCGTGAGCTTTGCTTATCCGTGCATAAATATTGTTGTCACCCTCGTTGTCGGCTTGCTCTTTCTCCAGTTGCTCGGCAGATTTGCCGTCTTTGGCTCCTTCTAACCAGGTGATCAACTCAGTGGGACTCATGTAGCCGACCTGGCGTCCAAATTCACTGGAGCTTTGTGGTGTAAACAACACGATCGTCGGCATCGCTTCTATATTGAAAGCCGATGCCGCCTTTCTGTTCTTGTCCACGTCAATCTGAACGGCAATCGCATTTTCCTTGATCCAGGCTTGTACCTTGCTATCCGCCCAGGTGGTCGATTCCATTTGCCTGCAAGGCGGACACCAGGTGGCCATAAAATCGATGATCAAGAACTTCTTTTCCTTCTGCGCATTCTGTTTTGCTTGCTCTACAGAATAGCTGGAAAAAACTTCCGGCTCGGCGCCTGCTTGCGTCGTGCAAGACAATGTAATCAAACCTGATAAAAGAAGCTGATGCCAAACTCTAATTCTCATGGATACTGCTCCACAGTGCTGAAACGATTTTGGGATCCCGGAGACAACTAAGATCTACCGCACTCACAACAAAATTAGCTCTCCGCAAAGCGCATCGGCAGATTAAAGATCCGTCATTCAAAGACCTTCCTGAGAACTTACCTTACATCCACTGTCTTAGACTTTCTGGCGCTATGAAAATACAATATTGAGAGCAGCAAGTTCTTCAGTGCAACATCTTCAACTTCAAGGTTCCATTTACGGTAGTCTAATTTTCCAGAAAAAGAACCGAGCTTTGAAAGTATCGTGCATTGACCATTCTCATCAGATAGCGAGAAATTTTCTTCAGTCTCCCCTTCAAAGTCGACGCGATAGGAATCTGTTCCTAGACTCGAAAGAGAGATGGGAGTGTACTTCTTTCCATCCTCGCATTCAACGCCAAGCCGTCTGGCTTTATCGAACTTCATGATCGACCACTCGAGTAACAATCCGCCCTCGTCATCGTGCGTTTCGAAAAAAAATGCATCCTCATGAAAAGAGATGCCGCGCGGCTCGGCTTCGCCTCCACTGACGACGAACTTGTACTGAAGACGATCCTTGTCACGGACACAGTCCACCACATACTCATCGGCGCCTTTGGCAATGATCGCTTTTACCTCAAATCTCAGCACAGCCTACCTCTCCTGGGGAAATTTGCGGACCACCGAACGCCCTGTCCAATATCTGAGGAACTCTTCGCGAGTCATGCTATATCGCTCCCCCTCGTCCGGATCGCGAATCAAAATATGGCCTGATTCGTTTTCGCCGTCTACCACGACCTCATGGGCTATCTTACCGACTCCCTTCAGTTCAGTAGCCCAGGGCAAGCCCAGCTTGAGAAAGCCATCCAAATCATCGTCTTCCATATTTCTAAAAGCCCATTCCGGACCCAATTCTACAGCAAGCCATTTGCTGTCGACCGGGGGATTTTCTTGCTTTCGCAATTGAGGATGAAAGTGATCATATTCGACCAGGCGTTGATAGAGGGTTTTCTGATCAATCGCGCCGTTTGTCAGCATCTCACCAACGGCTGCAACACAGGCATTTTTATGGTATTGCTTTACAACATCTGAAGAAACCCGCCTGTCTAAAACTTTCCAGTCACCACCGACTCCTGTAAATCTGGGAGGCAGATCTCGTCCTTCAAAAGACTCACCTGATTCATGAGTTTTCTCGACGGAAGCATGCGCGTCCATTCCAGGCGCCACATCGACCGGATCGATTCCGACACTTTTGTACAACGCATAGAGCGCCCATCGATCCGTGTACTTTCCAAAGGTTCGATTGGCATGACTCTCATCGACATACACACCGTCTGCCTCAGCCCCCGGGAAGTGATGGCTGTCCGGCTGCTTTGCATAAGAGTTGAGGCTGTAAGTCTTCATGCATAGATTACCATCATCGTCATACAACAGGCACCCGGTGCGCAGTCCAACCTTGCGTTCCAACTCGGACAAATCCGTATCGCCGAGGCGGGAGCCGTGCTGCTTTTCCAATGCCTCTTGCACTGGCCGGTCTATGCGCACGCCGCTATGCCATTCTAATTTGGCCTGATCAAAGTTATCACGCACGATACCAACTCGTTTTGAACTGCCGACAATTTGATCTATGTTCTTGGTATCGAGTTCGGTGTCACGCGACAAACCATTCTCGCACAGAATGCGATCCAGTTCGGCCGCCACCGCCCGTATATTCGATACCTTACCCTCGCCGAAGTATAAGGTAAAAGCTTTGGCATGCTGACCACTAAGAGGCTTGTCAACCGAACCCTTTAGAGGGTCGTCGGTCTTCCATGCACCGACATTGTCGGCTAAAACAGGATTATTTTTTAAAGCCGGAATCAGCACTTTTTGCAAACGATTGAGTTCATTCTGATTATCGATCATGATATGAATCTTGTTTTTTGCGTTGCGCTCTCCGGTCTTTCCCCAGTAATTGCCGAGTGCGTTTTGCAAAACAAATTGCTCGCCATCGATAGAGAGATCAACAATTCCACCAAGGCGGTTTCTCGGCACTGCTTCGAAGTTTTGCAGCTTCTCTTGCGCTTTTCTTCTCCAGCCGTCGGGCGGTGTCACATAAGCTTCGCCCTCTTTGATTCGGCGCTGATTACGTGGTACCAGCAGTGGTTCTTCACCCTTAGGTATGCTCGTGTTGCAATGGTTGAGCTCATCCATAAATTCGGAGAGATGCTCAACCAGGCGATCGAATGTGATTTGGGGATCGTACCTCACCGTTTCCAGCGGATAAGTCGCCGGCACAATTTGACGCACGCCTCCTTCCGCCTCTTTTTGTCCGCGATCAAACGCTCTGCGTGCCGACATCTCCGGCGGGATATCAGCTATGTGAACAGCCACTTTATAGCCATTCGCCTTAGCTTCCATGATCGTGTCCAGCAGACCTTCCGGTGAGCGACCAAGAATGGGATGAACGATGTTGTCACCATTCTTGATGGCTTTTCTCAAAATATCCGCGGCCACTTTTGCAGAGGCCGAGTGAACTGCCCCAGCTCCAAATCCGGCGTGATCCGCGCCATGGAATGGAGCTTCATAACCTGGCATATCCGGTTTGATCGCATCGGAATCGATCGTCATCGCATAATCCCGGTAGGCACATTTGTCAACGATGCTTGAAGACTTGCCTGCACCGGGTGGACCAACAACAAGGTGAAGAATGCGATCTTGCTGCACAGCACCGCCTCTGGCACCATGGTGGAATTTCTGGTAAAACTTGTCCACTAAAGCTTGATGTGCTTTGCGGTCGAGCCTGACCTGTGGAAGCAGTGCCTGCCCTTCATTCATATCTTTGATAATCGAGGCATCGCGCTCGTTGAAAACTTCATGGAGTGGCATGATTTTCGGACGCAGTGCCCGATCACGATCCAATGGACGCAGGCACATGTTCAGTTGCTCGCCCAACCTTCTCATTTCATCAGCGGTTTCCTGATCCCGTATCGGCTCATACATTTTGAACAGGTTGTCGACGATGCGCAGACGCGCCTCTCTGGCTAGACCACTTCTGTCCGCCTTACCAATGAGCTCTGTCAGTGTGGAACGAAGAGCCGGATCGAGTTGGCTGATCTTATCTCGAGTCTGGTTGAAGTGCTCTATCTTAGCCACCGTTTGTGGTGACCAGTCCAGCATTTTCATGCCACTATCGATAGTGTCCATATATTTTCGCTCGAACGGCGAGCGCGATTCCGGGGTTTTGGCACTAACGCTCTTATACAAATCACTGCGCATCTGGTCTGCAAGAGCGATGCCAATTTGATCCTTTACTGGATTCTCGAGATGCCTCTCTTTCGCCCTGGCAATATTCTCCTGCATTTTCCCGATGAAGCTCTGCGCTGAGTGATTCGCCTCAAGCAACTCCAGCGAAGTAGTTTTCCAGCAATCGCCATTGTCGCCGACAAGATCGATATGACCGGTCTGCGGATCGTATTTGCGGACGACCCAGTCGTTTCTGCCCTGGAAATGGACCTGATCGCCCTGTTCCAGGCCAACGTATAGAAGCGAATCTGAAACAGGTTTGGCCTCGGCCAGAATTTCCTTTGACGTCTTGTGCGTACCCAGCAGCTCTTCCCTGGTGGCACCGTATACGCCATCAGCCGGATTGAATACGAGGTGCTCACCCGGGGCAACCTCGACCTCGACCCAGGCATTGTCGATTTTGCCGGTATTGGCCGCTCCACCTCGAACAAGAGTTGACTTCAGTCCGGCTTGATCAGTAAGCACCTTGAGCAAAGTGGCTTTCTCGACGCTGGAGCCGACTTGCTCCCTCAAACATTGCCCCAGCGGAACACTTTTACCCGAGTTCCTGTCGGAAAAAATATCGTAGGCTCTTTGACTTTCGGCGAACGACATATTCTTGTCGGACATGAGATGTTGAACGTATTCAGTCAGCGCCGCAGCCTTGACACGATCGGGGAAATCCGCAAAGCGGTGATTGGCGTCTTTGATTACGGCGGAGAGAACGCGATCATTTTCTGCATCGACCAGAATGCCATGCCTTAAGCCGGTGACCCGGTCATGCTTATCAACGCTTCCAATCTTGGAGGCAACCACTGAGCCGTCATCGATCGATCGGCTCGTCTGGAAGATCTGCCGGCTGTTCGCCGCAAGACCAGGTGAAAAGTCATGCTCTATCTGCTTAAGGTTTTCTTGAAAGTCATAGAGATCTCGAGCGCGCTCTCGGGCGAGCGGTATCATCTGCTCTTCAATTTGGCGTAAATGCGCCCTCTGCTCAGGAGTTTTGATCTCAGCAGCTCTGCCTTCCATATGACTGATACCGGCCGAACCAGGCACGCTGAACAATGCCATGGTGGCGGCATTGGTGGCAACATCATCGGTGAATCGATTAATCTCGCCATATTTCACGACATCCTCAAAGGTGACGTCTTTGGGATCCATCCCGGTCTTTTGCGCAACCCTGTTTCGTGCGGCATCGTATGCCGTGGGCATAGAGTTCATCGAGCACAATCCGAAGTTACTGGCGGCACTTGATGGCGTATCTACAACCAGGTGCTCGAGCATCTCGCCGGCTTCGATTTTGCCTTGCGGTCCCAGTCTGTTCAGCTGCCTCATCAGTGCGGACTCTCGGTTGACCGCATTGCCCATACCATGCGATAGTGCTCCGGCAGCGGTACCAAGAGCGATGCTTTCCGGATTTACATAGTCAGTTACTTTGCCGTCAGGGTACTGATTGCGATCCCGAACATAACTGGCGACACCAAAGCCGGTCGTTTGCGCACTATAGTCGAAAGTCATCAAGCCAGCCTTGCTCAGCATGGTTCCGCCCTTGCTGTCGCTCAACCTACCCGCCGCTCTGCCTATGCCGCTTTCGACCAGCCACTTGTCCGTCTGGCTCATTTTGGCTGCCTGATAAGCTTCATTCACGACAGTGGGAGCCGCTGCCTTGTCGGCGCTGATCACCTCTCCGGCCACGGATTTAGCAGCGCGCAGCCCGCGGGTTAGTTTTTGCGCCTTGTTGAAACTGCCCAGCGCGCTGCCACCAGACATAGTGGCACCTTCAATCGATCCGGAGCCGATATTATTAAGCAATTCCGTACCGCTCTGCCCCTCGTGATAATTGGCAATACCGCGGATGGTGCCACCGGCAAGCCCGCCGCCTCCGACGCGCGCTGTAAATGACGCTGCTTGCGCGAACTTCCCAAAGCTGGCAAATTTGCCGGCATTGGCCGCTCCGGACACGGCGGTGCCGATACCCATGGTGGCAATCGTGATTGCCGCCATGGTCGTTGCTTCATTGGCTTGCCTTTGAGCTTGTTTCAAATCCGAGCGCGTGTATGCCGACTGAGCCGCATCCAACCCGAAGTTATACATTGCCTGCTGCACGGAGAGAATGTTCTGATCGACCTGCTTTGTATTGACCTCCTTGTGCAAAGGTTCAATTTTGAACAAACAGTCGCAGGCTCTGTCTATCACCATTAGATGCTGCCTGTGTCTGGCGGACTCCCCGGACAGACCTGATTCCGCCTGGCCACCGGACAATTTGTCGGCGGCGCCTTGAGTAAATTGCGTCATCAAATCCTTATTCTTGAAATACTTCTCGTTTTCACTGCGCTCGTGCTCGACGATTGCCCTTGCCTTCTGCTTGAGGTCATCGACCGAGATCAGACCGCCACTAAGGGCCGCGCCATTCTCAGCAACACGTGCTTTGCCGGTACCAATGATCTTGTGCTCGTGCGTCTTGTCACCATCAATGGTGAATTTCATCAGCACGCGATTTTCTCCATAAAGATCGATTGGCAGTCCGTTCAGCTGCACTCTATAGCCGGGCTGCAATTTCCCGCATGATTTCGCTTCTGTGTGAAGAACGCCGTCCCTTGATTGGCGTATGCGATAAAGTTGTCCCTTGCGAATCTCAAAAGCGGAGCTATTTATAATCAAGCTGCCATCCACACCCCCTATTTTTTGGCTCGATATTTCAGGAAGGTTGATCTCCTTTTTCGGATCGTGTTTTTGATATCTGAGAGGGACGTCGACTCTCAGCTTGCCTTGTTTTTCAGCAGGCGTCGCCTCACTCAAGCCATAAAACTCGCGCTTCGCCCTGTCGACATCGGACTTCACCATCTCAAGCTTCAGTGGATTGGCAACTCCATACTTTAGAAAGGAGTCCAAATCGAGCTGCACTTGCGCATTCTTGTTATTGAGCGCGTTGACATCGCGTGTATGCTGCCCCGTGAGCTCATCAAATCCCCATTTAAAAATGTTCAATCCCTGGTGCTGTGCATCGGTGATCTGGTTGTCCTTATTAAGCGTATTCTGGCCTTGGATCAGCTTCGCTTCCTGTATATCGAAGAGTCCGCCGTCCGCGCCTTTCTCGGCACCAAGACATACCCCTTGAAGATTGCGCCCAGGCAAGCCCGTTTGTCCGAGCACTCTTACATCGAAGCTGGCATTCTTCAAGTGGCAGAGCGGCACTGCTTTTTTGTCTCCGAACCATAGAACCGCACCGCCGGAAAGCTTTCCTGACTCATTCGAAGGAGCTTGAAGAAGTCCGATTTGTTTTCCGGCGGAATCAACCAGCATCCCCTGCTTGACGGTCAGCTTCACCATTCGATGAGGCGCAGCACCTGGAACGTGCTCGGAAGGCACCACCATAGAACCATTGGCAATATCATTTCCGGATATGAAGAATCGCTTCTGACCTCTTTGTGTTCCTTCGAAGGTATAACGATCGAAAAGCGCATTCACATCCGCTGATCTGGAAAAGTGCCTGCCCTTGCCGGTCTCCTGTATTCGATCTACAAAGCCGTTTTCATCAAGATGTCCGACGAAATTGCCTTTGGCATCAAAAATATTTCCAGAGACAACAGCATAGCTTGTGCTTTTGTCGAAACTCGACAGGACGCCCGTCAATAACTTACCGTACGATGGCGGGCTAAACTTGATGCCCTCTCCCGCGCTATTGCTTCCAAAAAACATATATTCGCTTTTGTTAGCGGCACTCTCAATGCCAAAAGTTTTACCACTGAGCGAAAGTGTGCCGTTATCCTTCAACTCGCCGATCTGTCTATGCTGCGAATCGAGCACTTTGCCGTCGGCGCACCGCATCTGGTGAAAGCCCTGCGCATCCCGCCATATCAGTGACCCCGAAGGACCGGTAAACTTTGGCCGCTGGACTTCCTCGACCTCGCGAATTCGATCCTTTTCCTTGTGTTTCTCCGGCGATGATTTGTGTTGCTCGGATTTGTGTTGCTCAGATTTCTCTTGCGGCGGCACCACATCTGGTGCGTCTTTTAGATTGGAAATATGATCGATGGCAGATTGCTTTAGAATTCGATCGTATCGCTCTCGTTCTTCACCGGCGGGAACGCACTGCTTGAGATTGGCACGCACTTCGTTAACATTTTTGAACAGGGCGCGTAATTTATGGGGTCCGTCGGTCTCTAGAGCCTTGAGAGTACCCGACGTCAAAATGTCCGCAGACAGATGCGATGTTTCCTGATGGAGAATTCCCTTTAGCTCATCGGACTTTGCCGCATCATCAACGGTGGCATTCGAAACGGGCGAAAGCGGCTTTTTGTCGGCGGCGGTAGATTCCATAACATCAGGCTCAGGAGGCTTATCTCCTTTGTTTACTCCAGGGGCGCGATCACGAGCTCTATAGACTACGCCCGCCTCGTGATCGATGATACCAAATGTGCCACTATCAGCGTGCGCCTGATCTTTGGCC
>JAJPJO010000172.1 GCA_021324135.1 Pseudomonadota bacterium | reverse complement strand
TTTGTCGTATCTCGGTATTGGAGAGCGCCTCGGCTTGTTCCAGCGCCTTTTGTATTTGTGAGTCACGAACACTTCCATCTGCGAGCAAGGGCAAGAGCTCGGTCAGTGACTCTCCCAGCAATTTGAGCGTCAGAGCCGCACCGCGCGCAATCTGGCTTGTCTGCTCACTCCATCTGTCGCCACTGTCTACGGTACCATGGCGACTTCTGAAACCGTTTACCACGATATCCGCTACGTCCAATGGTGACAGTCCTTTTATCTGAAGCGGATTGAAATGGTTGTTTCTTCTTCGAGGATCCAAAATTATGGTGCGTCTTTCCTCTGAATTGCTACCCTCGTCTTCTTCAATTCGCCAAATTGCTGCATCGATAAGATGCCCAAATGGATCGATGAGAAGCTTGGCATGAGACTCCGCTGCCAGGTCGGGCAGCAACGCACATTGCAGTAGTCTGGTAAGATCCCGGTCATTTTCGCCGATATAAATCACATGCGGATTGTGCTCGCGCATTATCTCGTTTAGATAGAGCGTGCCATTAACATCAGTTGAATAACCAAGGTTCAATGCGTTCTTCAACGAGCCTACATTTTCTAGATTCTCAGCCAATGCTCGATTTACTGGAAGTAAATGGTCTGGTATAAAAGCCTTCGGTTCAAGCGGATCTGGCCACAACTCCTCAATTAGTGAGGTGCCTTTGCCTATACTGAATGAATTGATCCACCAGACCAACAATAAGAGATATCCAAGAATCGTCAATGTTAATGCAATAGATGCGAATGATTTTATAGGGCCGAGGAATATCGATACTGTTATGAGCATTACAGCTGAGGTAAACATGCAAACTGCGATTGTTTGCGATCGTCTCAGACCATGCCGCTTTTTGCGTGGCTGAATTTCGTTTTTCTTTCCTTTGAGCAGATGCCGGCCGGTGGACTGAGGCAGATCTGGCAGGCCTGCACTCTGCGCGTGCAGCAGCGTCACCACATCGAATTTTAAGTCAGCGACAGATTGGTAGCGATCGTTTGGAGATTTAGCCAATCCACGCGCCAGGATTGAATCGAGCCGCTCGGGCAGCTCCGGACGAAACTCCGAAGGCGGGGCTGGATTCTCCGACAGATGCATGGCCAGCGTCTCGAGAGCATTTACTCCTTTGAGGGGCGGACGGCCACAGAGCATCTCATATAAAACACAAGCAAGTGAGTAGATATCAGATCTGGTATCAATCGGCAAACCTCTGCACTGCTCGGGGCTCATGTAGAGCGGACTTCCAAATAAATCACCGGTTGGGGTAAGCTTGCTGCTCTCTTCGTCCTCGATGAGCAGCTTGGCGATACCTAAGTCGAAAAGTTTGACTTTCGTTCCTTCTTCTGTTTCAAGCAAAAGGATATTACTTGGCTTGATGTCGCGGTGAATAATTCCTTTGTCGTGAGCGTGCATCAACCCGTCGCACACTTGAGCGAAGATCTCCACCGCATCTTTGAGAGGCAAAGCTCCGGATATGGTCAGCTTTTGTGCCAGAGTATTTCCGGCGATGTAGTCGGTGACCAGAAAGAGATCCCCTTCAGGCGTCGTGCCGAAGTCGTAAAAGCTGACGACATTTGGATGCGAAAGTGCACTCACCGCCTTTGCTTCCTGGTGGAAGCGCATGGTGGTGGTTTGACTCTGGTGCGCGTGCAAAAACTTAACTGCTACTGGTCGGTCGATGGTTATATTCGTCGCTCTGTTATACCGACGCCATGCCGCCTTGTCCAATCAATGCCTCGATTTGAAAGCGATCGTTGAGAACCGTCCCGACGTACCGATCGGGGCGATTCGTATTGGATGTGCCGGCAGCCTCGTCGGGTGTCTCAATCACAATTGGGTACCAAAAGGTAGAAACAAATATATCAAAACGAGCCGACCGCTGTTCCAACCACGGTCATCGAAGATATCGCTGGTTTAGGAAGACTTTGGGGAAGAACTAAAGTGAGTCGAGCAGAAACATCGAGAAGCGATCCAATGAGTTTATATCAACACGAAGCAACGGTAGCGGCGGATATGAAGCAAGAGCAAAACCGCACGACGCTTGCCGCCATAATCGGTTTACCCACCGGGCTGGCCGTATCGGTCGGTTTGCCGTTGTACCTCGCCATTACGGGCGGCCCCGCCCTGATGACCTTCTCCATCACAGGCTTTATGGCGCCCGGTCTTCTGGCGATGTGCCAGCAAAGCATGCGGGATGACGGCAAACAGTTCCTCACCCGCTTATTCGGGTACATGGGCATGGGATTGGGAATTCCGCTGCTGCCTGTCTGGATGGGCTCTGCTGGTCCGATGCTGCTTCTGGTATCCGACGATCAGGACCGCGGCAATTTCAAAAGTGCCGAGTCTATGAATACATTTCTCAGCCTCGTGAGTGGATGGAGTCCTTTGATGCCTGCGTTTTTGAAAAACGCATATAAGGTAATCGGAGCCCAGTGTCTTTTCCATGCCGGACAAATCGAGAAGGCTCTCGATATCCAGGAAGCAGTCCTTGCAGGCGTAGACAGCAATTATGCCAGTAATCCGAGCGTTCAGAATTATGAGAACGTTTGCCTGATCGCAGCAGAATGCGTCGAGTACTCCGTCCTTGCAGGAGACCTTGCCCGCGCCCAACGCAGCTGGACTCGCGTCAGCCGCATCCTAACCACAGACGTGACACCCAGCAAGACATCAGCCTACGCTTTCAATGCCTTAGCTGAATCAGCAATGCACTTGCAAGACGCGCAGGGAGCCATGCGTCTTGCAGAAGTTGCATCAGTGCATTTTCGCCAGGGCGGCATGACCTCGCGACTGGTAGCAGGGCAAATCGCCTGCACAAAAGCCCGAGCACATCTGGCGTTGGGCAACTTGCAGGAAGCGAAGAGCAATGCCGAGTTGGCGCTGAAGGAATGGTGCGTTTATCTCACAAGGACTGCATTGCTTACAGTTGATGCATATCATATCCTGGGCCAGGTGGCGATGAAGCAGGGCGAGTTGAATGTAGCTCTCGAGCAGTTGGATATGGCAGCCTCGATCATCAATAAGCGCCTGGGTGAGCAAAGTCCGCTGTTCATCGCAGTTTTGGAAAGCTATGGACCCTGCTTGCGCCAATCCGGAAAAACCTATGAGGCCAATCAGATCGAGCAGAAGCTGGCGAAACTCAGAACGAAAACTCGAGTAGCTGCAGAATCGAGCGAAGCAGTATAGTTTACCTGCTTAGCAATTAGCTAAATAGATTGGCATCGCGGCAGGAAGCAACCAGCCAGTTGATTGTGCCAGGAGTGGCTAAACCAAAGGCTATGGATCCGAAGCCCATAGCAATTCTCCAGCTAAACCAGCCACCATATTTGTCCGTGTCCGAGGTCATGTGATCGACTCCCGATAGATTCTTCAGTACTGCTATGGCGCCCCAGGCGATCAGAAGAATCTCCAGTCCATTAGCAATTATATTTAGAAGCGCCTCTTCATTTGCCAGGTTGTTGGCGCGCACTGTGCCGGCGGTGTTCACACCCATGACGGCGGTGGCATCTTCGCCTTGCGGACCGATGGTTCCGTAGGTCGCTCCCTGAAGAACCGGGGCGTTTCCATTGGAGTACTGCTGTGCTTCGGAGCCGGTATTGTACAGGGTGGTGTTCAAAGCGCCCGTGTCGGCCTGAGAAGTGTATGCATCGCCGTATGATTGTGCGGCGGACGGAAGCGCCAGGATCAGCAATAGAATAAATGTTGAGAGTAATAGTAATGCTGTGTATCGCATAGAAACTTTTTGGGAGCATTGTCGGGGTAATAACAATTCTGCTTAGAAAACCTAGCAATGATGTTAAAATCCCGTTTCTAAAGCCCCCAGGGGAATAGCCGGGCTAATGCCGACAAAGCACTGACTGGCGGCACAAAACACAGGCAATAGCTCGATCAGTTTAAACGAACCACAGGCAAAGAACTGAACTCGATCAATTTATACAAACCAGAGGCTCAGGACTCACTCGATCAATCTGTACATCACGACGGGCGAATCCGTCTCGACCGCATGACTGCGAGCCGCTTCTGCTGCAGACAGAAGAAGACCGAGCTCAAGAAAATCCTCAGGCACGCAAGCGATACCGAAGGTAAGCGATAAATTTTTGCTCGAAACCGTGCTACTGAGAGGCTCTTTCGTTAAAGCTTTTACAAGTCTCTTGGCAAAAACGGCGGCGCCTTCACCCTTGGTATCAGGACAAAGCAAAGCATAATCGAAACCTTCATAGTGAGCCAGCATATCGTTATGCCGTTTTTCATGCATAATGCGCAAAACCGCTTCATTCAAAGCATTTGTCGGCAGCGGCTCGCGAATAACTTCCTTTATCCCGGTCTTCACCCGCATCTCGAACAGAATAACTGACAGCGGTGAGCCGGCGCGATGACCGCGGAAGTACTCCTGCTCCAGGAAATATAAAAAGGCGGGATAATTGAACATACCGGTGTCGGCGCGCCGCAGGCTCATCATCACGGCTTGCACTGCCGCACTATCAATTGTTTTCGGCTCGAGCATCGGACGCCCGGAGCGTGTGACACTACTGACGGTGACGAGCTTGCATCTGAACAAGTGGCTGAGCGCCGGAATCCATCGACTTCTCTCAACACCAAGATTCTTCAGGAGAACATTGGCAGGCGTGGCATTGTCGATCGTTTGATAAATACGGCGCTGAACATCGATGGTGGCAGGCTCACCGATCGACAACATCGTATTGAGATCGACCTCCGAGAGTTTTTCATTTGCCTTTCGCAGAATCGAATCGCTTTTGAAACCGTAGTTTCTGAGAAGATTGTACTTATCCAGAAGCTGAACGCCTCTGATAATCAAGCTATCCAGACTCTCGGTTATAGTGCGTTTCTTGGTCACCACCTGAGGCTGGAAGAAAAATTTTCCATCCTGCCAGGATATGAGTTCGAAAATGCTCTCTTCTCCTTTGCTATCAGGAGTGGTGGCATGCGTGGGTCTGCCTTCCTCGAAAAAGATTTCCGCTGCTCCTTCGCTGCTGTCCAGCTGGAGCCTTCCCGTCATTTTGGCAAGAAAAATCGACTGCAATAATGCCGATATTTGAATGAACGACAATTCGCCGTTTAATACAGTGCTGCGTCCGGCGAGCGCCGTCGCCTCAGACATAATCGGCAAAGGAACAGTCTTGCGCTGTGCCTGCGAGCCGGAGGGCGTGTAGTAAAAATCGTCCTCTTTCGGCACTGGTTGCGGCGTCAATTGCACGGGCGACATCTGCTGCCCGCATGAGCCAAGGACGCGATTGAGCACAATCAAAGTATCGCAGCTTGAATACTGCCAGAGCATTTGCGGTGAGCCGCCGGTTGACTGATAAAGTTGCCAGGTCGGATCTCTGCCGAATGGATCCGATTTGACGCTGAGAGCATAAACCGACTTCTGGTCCTCTGATTTCCAGGCGACCTCAATGCTCCGGTCCTGATTGTCGAGCGCCTCTGCCAGCATATGGTGGACGACCTGAATCGAAGGACACCCAGGCAAAAACGCGGTAGGCTGCGACTGATCCTTTTGATTTTGGAGCATTATGAAATAGCGTCCTTAATGGCCATGCCATCTTATTCCCAGAAAAGAGTAACTTCAATAGCAGAGCAATATCTCTAATGCCATGCTTTTTCCGGTTCTTGCGAATACCATGCCACTGATCCAGTGGTGATAAACGCCGACGCTCTCGTCTATGCTTAAGGCTGCGCTCCGGCTAAACCTTCGCTTTTTTCATGTCGTAGGTAATTGCATGCTTAGCCATGCGGTCGAACGCCTCGGAAAGGCGATTCTTGTCCGTGCACAATGAGATTCTGAAGAAGCCCTCACCACCCGGACCGTAAGCGTTGCCGGGCGGAACGACGATGCCTGCCGTGTTGAGCATATGATTGCTGAATTCTTCGGAGCTCATGCCCTCAGGCGTGCGCAGCCACATGTAGAAGGTCGCTTTGATCGGCTTCACCTGCCAACCAAGCTCGCCAAGACGTTTGACAGCCAGATCTCTGCGCTCGACATACAACTTGTTGCAGTATTCGATATGATCGGTTGGGCCGTTGAGACCGGCTATGGCAGCCGCTTGTATAGCGCCAAACACATCCGTGTCGACGTTCGATTTGATTTTAGCCAGGTTAGCGACGGCTTCCTTATTGCCAACCGCGAAGCCGATTCTCCATCCCGTCATATTGTGGGTCTTCGAGAGTGTATGCAGTTCGATGGCGATATCTTTGGCTCCCTTTACCTCGAGAATCGACGGCGCTTTGTAGCCGTCGTAGGTCATCTCGGAATATGAGTTATCGTGGCAAAGAAGGATGTCGTGCTTCTTGCAGAAAGCGACGACTTGTTCGAAGAATGCGAGATTAGCGACGCCGGCAGTGGGATTATTCGGGTAATTGATCAGGAGCAGCTTCGCCTTTTGCGCCACCGAATCCGGTATCGCCGAAAGATCGGGAAGAAAATCCTTCTCGGGCGTAAGCGGCATGAAGTGCGGCGTTCCGCCGGCGAGCACCGTGGAGGTTTTGTAAACGGGGTAGGCAGGATCCGGAACCAGAGCGATATCGCCAGTACCGATATAGGCAAGAATGAGGTGATGAAGACCCTCTTTGCCACCAATCAATGAAGTGATTTCAGTAGCCGGATCGAGGCTAATCCCGAAGCGTTTGTTGAACCACTTTCCGACCGCTTCTTTGTAAGCCGGCGTGCCGCCGAACGGCGGGTAACGGTGATTGACCGGATTATCGATAGCGGCGTGCATGGCTTCAAGAATGTGTTTCGGCGTCGGCTGATCCGGAGCGCCGATGCCCAGGTCGATTACATCAACGCCCGTTTGCGCAAGAGCTTTAGCCTTCTTGCCGATTTCGGCGAACACGTAAGGCGGAATGGACTTCAAGCGATCGGCAACTTCCATGATGAAACTCCCAAAAACAATTGGTACAAACGGCTCCAGAGCCGGACAAGGACCCAAGCGTATCATAAAGGAAGCCAATTCGGGCCCGGTCGATTTGCAATTGCTGCATTTGTTTACTGATCGTTTTTAGAATGTAAGAACGGCACGGAATCTGACATCGCCCTTCTCGACGCGGGAATATGCAGACTCGACATCATCAAAGGCGAACGATTCGGTCATCACCTTCACCTTGCCGCGTGCAGCTATATCGAGCGCTTCATAAAGATACTGAATGCCGTTTTGTATGGAGCCGATGACGCGAGCGCGCTTGAACAGCAGGTCTACGACGCTAATCTGGAAGGGCTCGCTATAGAAGCCCATGACCATAAAACGGCCGTCCGGTCGTAGCCCCTGAATGCAATCGAATGTCTGAGCCGCAGAATTACTGGTTGCCAGAATTACATCCGCCCCGCCGATGGCGGCTAACTCCTCGCCGTTGCTCACTACATATTCGGCGCCCAGTTCCCTGGCGAGCTTCTTCTTGTCGGCAGAATGCGTAATGGCGATCGTCGGAAAACCGCAGGCAGCCGCATATTGCAATGCCAGGTGTCCAAGACCGCCGATACCTATAACAGCGACGCGTTCGGCCGGTTGCGGCTCGGCAAGACGAAGCCCGCTCCAAACCGTGTAACCGGCACAGAAAATCGGTGCTGCTTCTTCATACGACAACTGATCCGGAATCGGCATGGTGCCTTCCGCCCAGGCCACCATATACTCGGCATGACCGCCTTGCATTTGCGCACTGGTGCCGAATGAGTTGCGGCAAAAAGCATTCTTGTCTCGAAGGCACCACTCACATCTCTGACACGAAGCTTGCACCCAGGGTACACCGACGCGCTCTCCCAACTTTCGCGAACGAACGCCCGATCCAAGCTCGACAATTTCTCCTACAGGTTCGTGCCCGAGGATGCAGGGATATTGCACGGGCAGCTCGCCTTTTGTCTGATGGACGTCGGTATAGCAGATGCCGCTTGCATGAATCTTGATGAGAACTTGATTCTCTTTCGGCTTTGGTCTCTCGACTTCATCGAGTTTCCACTTCCCATCTCTCTCTGGTGTGATTACAGCCCGCATTACGCCTCCTTCAAACAGTCCTGAATTCGCTTGCAAAGATCTTCTAATGCTCTTGCAAAGGTCTTCTTCAAACGCTCTCCCCGGCAGCAAAGCCTGATGCCCAGGCCCATTGGAAATTATAGCCGCCCAACCAACCGGTCACATCAACCACCTCACCAATAAAATACAACCCGGGAATTTTTTTGCACTCCATCGTTCGCGATGAGAGCTCATCGGTATCGACACCGCCCCTGGTGACTTCCGCCTTGATAAAACCGACGGTGCTTGCCGGTTTTATTTTCCAATTCGCTATGGCGTCGGCAAGAGCATCAATCGCTTTATCGGAGATATGCTGAAGCGAATCGTCAAGTTTGAGATCATCGCAGAACCTGTGTGCCAGACGCTTTGGCATCCAGTCCGAGAGGACATTTTTTATATTTTGTCGTGCTCCTTCCGCTCGCTCTTCCTTTAGCCTGGCACCAATATCGATATCAGGACAAAGGTCGATCGTAACCGGCAGTCCCTGATGCCAATAAAGCGACGCCTGAAGACTAGCCGGTCCACTCAATCCTCTATGAGTAAACAAAATATTTTCACGAAAACTCGCTCCTCCACAGGAGACGACAGAGTCAGCCGCCACGCCCTGCAAATCCTTATAGTGCCTCAGATCTTTGTCGCTCATAACAAAACCATCCAGCGCAGGCGCAGTCTGCACTATGCTTAAACCAAAAGCGCGAGCCACGTCGTAACCAAATCCGGTGGCACCCACTTTGGGGACAGACAGTCCACCGGTTGCAACCACCACTGCCGCACCGTATATGGTGCCGCGATTCGTAGCAAGCGAGAAGTGTCCCGGTTGGCGAACGTACCCATTCGAACCAGGTTCCGTCTGCTTGCTCTTAAAAGCAGGCATGCCCTCGAGTTCAGCAGGAGGCAAGATGGCTTCGACATGGCAATTGAGCAGAAAAGTGGCACCGGCACTCTTGCACTCATTCACGAGCAGGTCGACTATGCTTTGAGCGGACTCATCGCAAAAGAGCTGTCCGAGCTTCTTTTCGTGGTAAGCGATTTTATGCTTCTCAACCAACTGGATAAAATCGCCGGGTGTGTATCTGGCCAGCGCCGACTTTGCAAAATGTGGGTTTTGCGAAACATAACACTCAGCGTTGGCATAAAGGTTAGTGAAATTGCACCGTCCGCCGCCGGAAATCAAAATCTTTCTTCCCAGCGCAGAGGCGTGATCGATAAGCAAGACGCGCTTGCCCCGCAATGCCGCAGTGCGCGCGCACATCATTCCGGCGCCACCGGCACCGATTATGACCACATCGAATTTATTGTCGCCGCTCTTTGTTCCCATTGCCAGCCGCACCACCAATGGTGCGTCGCTCGATCACTATGCTTCTGCAAGAAGTCCATGCTTCTGCACGAAGTCGAAGAATCTATGGTACTAGAAAAAGCGCCTGGGCTTTGCAAATCACTTTTGAGCTTAAGAAAACTTGTGCAATTCGCCGCGACAAGAGCCTTGTAGAACCGCAACCAATCTACATTTGTGGGTGATCAGGTTTCCTGAAGCCCATCAATGCCTTGACTACATCGGCGCTCGTGTTCCACTTTGGATTAGGCTCTCCGACAAGCCACCAGCCGTAATCCGGTTTACCGGTGATGTAATTGTTCGGATTCTGTCCGAGCCCATCCCAGGCGTGCATGCCACCAAGTCTGATGATCTCCGTTACCGGACCGCCCTGGCATGTGTACGTTGTCACTTTGTCTTTTCCATCATCTTTGATCTTGGGTGCCTGGCAGCCATTCGCCTCAGCCCAAACTTCCTTCTGTTGCAGAGGTTCCGATTCGCTCACCTTGCCCAGCGTCCCGGTCATAAATCCTTTCATCGGGCGCCAGCCTTCGCCAATACCGTGTCCACCTGAGATGGGCAGCATGTTATCGTCATCGCCGATGATGGACACAAATGCGGTGGGGTCTCCGGTGCGCGGCTTCGGATCGCTTTCCAGATGGGTTCCATGCACTGAGGCAACACCGGCGAAAACGCCGGGCATAGACTCGGCGACATATTGCGCCGCGCCACCACCCTCAGAAAAGCCGGTCAGGTATTTGGCGTCGTTTTGCACATTCAAAGCTTTACTGACTTCTTTATCGACGGCCTTGATATAGTTCAGATCATCGTAGCCGGCGACTTTCTCCGTCAGGGAGCCATGGTCCAGATTCCATGACGTGGCGCTGCCCAAACCAAATGTGCCGGGGAATGGCTTATCAAGCGCTTCTATATAAACGACTGCAAAGCCCTTCTCATCCGCCTCGCGATTCAGCCCGGTTTCGTGCTTCATCTGATCGATGTGCCCGCCCACACCCGGCATTACATACATAACAGGTATCGGCTTGGAGCCATCATAATTCGGGGGTACGTGAATCTCATAGCGCCTTTGCCTTCCCTGGACAGTGAGAGATTCCTGGTGGTCGCCCGGTGTGAGCGGACCGGATGGATGAAGATCTTTTCCGCTAGCCGGGCCCTGCTCATTAATCGGCTCACCCTGCGCGTCCCAAATGTTTGCTACATCCAGATGGGTTATGCCGTTGCCTTGAGCCGGACGAGCTCGTTGCGGTGAGTCCAAGCCTTCCGCCAATCTTCCGATCAAATCGACGTGTCTCAATCCGTACATTGCTTCGTTCGAGTAAAGAGGACTCCGCTTAGAACCAGAATCCCCAGCTTCATTCGCTCTGTCGAACTGCTGTCCCATATCTTGTCCCTCTTAAAGAACCTGATGTGTTTAAACCAGGCGTGCCGGCACCAATGCCGCAGTATTGCCGTCTTCATGTCACCAAGGTGTCACTAAAGCGGTACGTTTCTCCGCCACATGTGGTAGGCTTTGCTTTTATCCGAGCGCGCGGGCGCAAAAGCGCGGCATTAAGAGATCATCTGTATATTGCCAATCACTCTGGAGGCGGCGGTAATGCTAAAGGTCCAGCACGAACGACAGAAAATGCTCAACGCCATTGTTGGTAAGCGCATCGCCAGTGCTACCAGCAGCCTGACGAGCTTCGCCATCAAATTCGATGATGCCAGCGGCATTATCTTCGAGGCTGGCGAAACAGCCAATCCTGGCGTTATGAGTCCGATCGTGGCCGCAACGCCCGGTGCGATGAGCGCAATCGTGGACGCCCGTTTGGTCAATGCCAGTGAAGTTCCGGCACTGGAGGAAGCGGTTTGCTCGGTTGATTGGTCTTGGATATGCGGCTCGATCGTTCAACACGTAGATCCTGAAAATTCAAGCGTTCGCCTGAAGCTAAAACCGGCAGGACCATTAACAATCGGAGCTGCATTCTGGCAGGGCAAACCATTTTTGTCATTCCAGCCACACAAGCCCGTCATGAAGTAAACACGCCGGGATTCTTTAGTAGTGTTTTGATTATAGAACGCGATTGACTATGCGGCTAGCACCACCTACGGTATCAGCAATAAACTCTGGCTCAAAGCTTTCGCCTCCACTCGTCATTGCCATAGCGGCACTGCAAATAAGCGCGGTCTTCGCATCGTCACAAGAGGCAGCCTTCGCATCCTCACAAGAGGCAGCCTTTGCATCCTCAGAAAGCGCCACCTCCTCGTCTTTAGAAAGCGCCGTTCCGGCATCTTCGCCTGGCACAAGTTCTGCAAGTGAAACCTCTGCCTGGAAGCAATCCACCGAAGAGGCTCTGGCTGCATATGCTCGCGGCGACTTAAAAACAGCGGAGAGACTGCTCAATGAGACCCTCCAGGAGGCCGAAAAGTTCGGAGCAAAGGACGAGCGCCTCTACAAGAGCCTTGAAAATCTCGCCCTGATATATTGCAAAATTGGTCACTATCAGAAAGCCGAGCCGCTTCTCAAGCGGGCTTTGAGCATTCGCGAAGAAAACGCCGGATCAGACACCACCAGCATCGCGCAACCTTTGCAGAATCTTGGACTGGTTTATATGAACGAACAGAAGTTCGATCGGGCGCGCGAGGTCCTGGAACGACTGCTCGCTCTGCGTGAGAAAACTTTGGGCAAAGACGATATCGAGGTGGCATTCACCCTCAATAATTTAGCTGAAGTGTACGAGCAACTCAACGATTTCAAGAAAGCAGAAGCGATGTTCAGCCGTTCGTTATCCATCCGCGAAAAGAAGCTGGGCTTCGAACATGAAGAAGTGGCAAACAGTTTGAACAACTTAGCCGGGCTGTACATTGACAAAGAGCAATATGCAAAGGCGGAGCCGTTGTTAAAAAGATCGCTCGCCATCCAGGAAAAGGTCGCTAAGAATAAGGAGACAGATCCCGGTCTGGCAGCCATTCTTACTAATCTGGCCGATCTCTACGATGATATCGGCCAGATGGACAAAGCAGAACCATTGCTCAAACGCGCTCTATCTATCAATGAAAAAGCGTATGGCAACGAGCATCCCGCTGTCGCAAAAACATTGAGCAATCTGGCATGCCTTTATATCGACAAGCAGGACTTCCGCGCGGCCGCACCACTGGTGGAGCGCGCCCTTTCTATTGCCGAAAACTGTGAGGACCAGGAGTATCCCGGATTGATCGAAGGTTTAATGGAAATCGCCGAGATGTACGCACACTACAATAAGTTTGCACAAGCGCTGCCGGTGCGCCAGCGCATACTAGCGCTCGAGGAAGAATTGCTCGGCAAGGACAATCCCGAGTTAGCCATGTATGTAGATGATTATGCCGAGACGTTGAAGCGGGTCGGCGACAGAGAAAAATCCCAGGCAATGAAAGAGCGCGCCAAAACGCTGCGCAACAAGCGGTAACTCCGGCGCACGCACTCGCCAAAAGTCCGGCGCTGGCAAACAAAGACGGCGAAGGCTCTTCCTGACTGCTTTTCCAGCCGTCGACGGGACTAGCTTTTATGTCCTTATGTTGTTATGACGATTACGTCAAACACGCGAATTAGCCACATGGCAACCGAAGCTCAAAAGACTTATCAACACTGGATTTCAGAACACATCTTGTCATCATTGTAGTCAAGAGATTTAATCTAATCGTCATAACGACATAAGGGCTTCTGAAGCGGTACTCGATCATTTGCATAGAGCTGAAATTTTTAGCTCAGACGGACCCGCAGCAGCCGATCGAGCCTCTGTGGTGGACCAAAGCTGCTCATGAAATGTCACTTGTGAAAACTAGATTGACCGCAGTGTGCGCATGTTCAGAGTCAACAATTATAATGAGCTCGCAATGACGACTTCGGCAACCAGGTTTCCGGCGGGCTTAGTGGGAGGATATAAGCATGCGAGTCAATTTCTCAAGGTTACCTCAGTGGAATTTTCTCTTCGCGACGGCAATCTCTCTGAGTGCGACAGTCCTGTTTCCCATAGATTATTGCCTGGGCAAGGAAGCTGCTAAACAGCCTGCCAATGAGACAAAATCAAGCGCTAAAGACGTGGCACACGGAGTCAATGACTACCAGAAATCGCCGATAACCGAAGAGCTGATGTTTCCGCCGGGGGACAAACCCTCCATAACCGTCGCCGCTGCCCTGACAGGGCCCCTGGGCACTGACGCGGAGCGAGATTATCTGCAAAAGGTAGAGGATCCGCTGGAGAAGCCGCTTCTGGATCAACATCTCGGCAAATGGGCAAGTCATGGATCGGACCAGGGAGCGACTATTACACGCAAAACGATCAAATATGAGGGATCGGATGCCGAGAAGATGTTCACGGCAATGGCGCCTGTGTTGCTTCGCTATCACTGGAACAATGGATCGTTCCTTGAGTTGAACTATGGCAAGCCGTCGTCCAAAATTCTGAGACTATCGCTGCCTTTAGTTCTGCAAAATCAACGCTGACGCGAAGACAAAGACTTACTTGCTCCGGAACATATTGCTCGAATACGGACCGTACGAATATGGCTGGGGTCCGTTCGATTTCGGCTGACCATTTGGCTGAGCGACTGAATACATCTGCCGGTTTGCATTTGCTTGACTATCAGGATTTGGCCTGGCGGTTGAATATTGCGGTTTATTCCAATAGGGCTGAATGTTAGCAGATGACTGTCCGTTTGAGCTTTGACCGTTCTGCGCGTTAAGCGCCTGTTTGACCTTATCCAGTCTCGGCGTAACCTTGAGACGCGATTCTTCTGCAGCCGCCTGCTGCCAGCGCCCCGTTTCCCGAAGGAGCTCGGCGTAATCGTGGACGCAGGTTCCAAGATAATACGATCCCCGCGATGAATCGAAGTATTCGATTGCCTGTTTGTAGTTCTCCTCAGCCTGAGGGTACATGTGCAGCTTGTGATAGCACCTCGCCAAACCATATGAGGACGTGCCTAATGGTCCGCGATACTGAAGCCTCTCCGCCGTCGCCAGTGCGGTCTGATAGAGCGTCGCCGCCTCGCTGTAGCGCATGCCTTCATAAGCCCGGCGGCCGGCAGCGTTCTCCCTGTCCCACTGCTTATATACAGCCAGATTTTCATCATCAGCAGCCAGGCACACGGGCGCTGCCAGTGAAAGAAACAAGAGAGCCACGAAGAAAAAGGTACCTAATCGCCTCAGAATACTTATCATGATGCAACTCGCAAAGAAACAGCCCGGCTATTCCATTTTATCTCTAATAATGGAGCAGCGCGCCACATATACTGGACGAACTCTCAGTCCGGCAACAAGTTAGTCAGCCCTTTTGCAATCAGGAACTCTCGAAACAGCTCTTTCATATTCTTGCCCTGATACTGATTTATGGGAGTAAACGGTCGAATCTTCTTGACGCGCGCGACATTATCCGTTTGCACGAGCGGCTGACCATCCTTGTCGAAAGATTTCGTCGACGCCGAGAGCTTAATCAACGTTCCACCCTCAGAAGGAATCGGTCGGTACGATGTGATGCTCTCTTGCTGAAACACCTCGGTGATATGCCGATCGATAGGGCGCACGCGTGCCACCGTGACCACGGATGTGAAGGCAACTTCCTCCTCGTCGGAGCGATTGAAGTGCTTGCCGGTCACCAGGTGATATTCGTCGAACATCATCAGACCAGTCTTTGAGTGATAGGGCGTGCCGATGTAGTGCCACACGTGTCCGAGCCGATCCTTTTGCATGCCATACTCAAATGTGCTGTCTGCTCTGAAATTGTAAGGCGTGGTATTGGTCGTTCCGGCGCGGAAATCTATGCGCAAAACGGCTGTTTCATTTTTCAAGCTCCACTTGCCTGCCATCCAGTCAGGGAGCTGAACCCATTCATTTGAAGGTGACTCACCCTCAAATAAGGAGAGGGAGAAACGCCTGCCAGGCTGCAAGTCCTCCGACAGGGACGGCATCACCTGTACATGTTCGATCTTGCCTTCCAAGACCTCTGCAATCGCAGAACCGGCGGCGAGCGCAGAGACAAGCATGGCACCGAGCAGAGAGACAAGCAGTCCGGCAAGCGCAGCGAACGCTGCCGCGATAACTGCCTGAAATTGCCTGTTCATCACAAAAATGCTCGAGATTGCGGGGGAAATATACGTACGGCATCGTAGTTCCACCAATCGGCAAATTGCCGTTAATTCATTATCATCCTGGCATGAAGGTTGCGATAGCAAGTTTTTCTGAGGAATCAAATATGAACAGCACTAATCAAACCGAAGCCCTGACGTTCTCAGCCGACACGAAGCAACAGACCATCAAGAACGAAGGCACCCTCGAGCAAAATGCAACCGCTGATAAGGAATCCGCTCCCCTTTGCAAAAACGGTGTTTGCGAACTGAATTGGAAACCACAAAGACCTCAAGCAGCTTAATGACCGGGAAAATTGATTAGCTGCCTCGTCCGGTCGAACGACGCAAGGCAGCAAAAGGCTGGCATGGCAAATCGCAGATAGGCCGGCGGACTGAAAAGCCGCCGGCTTTCGATTTGTCAGGGCCTCGGTGGGAGGATCACGATTGTGACAAGCTCGGTCTCTTTGTAAGATGGTGAAGATGCAGGCGTTCTGTCAATATCCGAATTTTTTCCAGGCATCCCCGAGTCCCCTTCAGAAAGAAACCAAATCGTTCAAAAGGAAGCCCGATGGTTCGAGGCGAAGGCGAAACAACAACGAATAGCAAACCGCTTGTCACCACCGATGGTGCAAAAGGAATTAGTGAGGCGGGCAGCATTCTTCTGGCGCAGTCTGGTCCGCCAGGCTTGGGCAAGCTCGACCGCTGGGGATCACCAGGAGGCAAGAGAAGCACCAATCCGCTCGATCCCCCGCCGCCTCCCGATGACGATCCCAAACCGCCGCCGAGGCAGGACCCGGCCCATCCACTGCCAAAAGTCGATTACGAGAAGCAAAAGAAAGAAGGCGGCATCGAGGGCAAGAACCTTAATCCGGACAAGGATGCGCCTAAATATCCCGGACCGCCTAAGGACCAGGACAAGTGGATTTTGAAGCGTTTGTTCAAAGTTTCGCCGACAGTCGATGCGCTCTACGATCTTTTCCTGGAAACCTATACCGATCGCAGCGAAGAGAATAAAGTTCCGGGCAAATTGCGTATCGCCGAGTTGCATAAAGGCATCGCCGATAAGGTCGCATCTGTTGAGCTGCTTGGTGACAGCGAATTGCTCACCCAGAAAGATCGCCATGGACTGATCCTTCACCCAACAGGAATCAAGAACCCCAACAGCGTCTATGCCGTTCTGCGTGATGAAAACGGGATCCCCATCAACGTGATTGAATACTCACAGGTGAGCGGCAAACCAAAATATCTTCAACAATGGGTTTTCGACCGGCAGAAGGACGAAGCAACCGGCGGGCAGAAGACGACGATTTATCACTTCCGCGAAGCTTCGCAGACTTCGGTCGGCAGGCCAAAAGATCAGAATGACACCATGGCTGATGCCCTCGTCGACCGCACCGAATACCTGACGACAGGCAGCGGATCTATCTATCAAGCGGCTGCCTACAACAATCTCGGACAGCCTACCGTGGTTGTCGATCTGGCTAAGCGAACGATGCAGGTCCGCGACCCCAACAGCGGCAAATTGATCCCATCACCATTTGTCGGAGCTCAGCTCTCAAAGCTCTCTTTTACAAGTACGTATCTGCGCTAGTCGTTCGATGCAGCGCTGAAACCAACCACAGTAGGTATGGCCAAGTTTGACCATAGCCCGCCAATATCGTGCCAATAAAAAGCCAAGAACCCAAGCGGATAATCGGTGCATCACCCCGCCTGGAGAGCTGTTCCTATGTCATCACCATTCGCGAACCTGGATAGCAGAGCCGATGCACCGTCACATCGAGAATCTTTCTCAAACAACCAAGCTCAAAACGAAGTCGTCGAGTCAAGAATGTCGATTGCTCCAAAAGCATTCAATAAAACTGCTGAGCCTGCAGAGATAACATTCGATGACATTTACCAGAAGACAAGTTCGGGATTTGGGATGTGCAAACCAGGGGATCCGAAATCGGATTGCAACTTCAAGCCAGATTATTCATTCGGTACATCCGGCGCACGTGAGTGGGGGCGGGAAGCACATGAGCAAAACAAGAAGCCATTGGATGTGGACGACGATGGGAAGCATAATGTTCGCCGCGGCGACACTATGTGGGGTATAGCAGAGCGTTCGCTGCGCCGAGACGACCATCAAGCAACTGACAAGGAGATCCAAAAGCGGATAGAAGAAATTGTCCAACTGAACAAGAAAAACTATCCAGCGCTTGAATGCAACCCCGACATGATTCGCCCCGGTTATAAATTGCAAATTCCTGGAGAAGGTGACGCAGAACCGAAGGACAATCCGTCCAGTCCAGATTCAGGGGCAAAGGAAACGCCATCCAACCCGAAACAGGCCGATCCTGATTCGAACACGGAGAAAACGCCAAATGACACCACGCGCGGAAGCGATGACACGAGTACAAATTTGCTTGGTCCGGACACGAGTACAAATTTGCTTAATCCATCGCCCTCTGATCGTTATGAGCCAAGGTCATCCGATGGATGTGAGATTCCGGACCAGGCATGGCTCTCCAGCATAGGTAATTATGAACCAGGCGAAACGGATAGTGTTGATCAGCAAAACAAGCAGCCCGGCAAACGGAACAAGCAGCCTTTTTAACGCTGACTATAGGGCATGTAGTAGTACTAGTTATAGTGGGACTCCGGTGCTTCGCTTGTTTTTGAAAAGCGCAAAAACAAGAATCAAACAAGACACGAATGTAATCGGTATCAAAGCGGCGAATCCGCGTAGCTGATATACTGCGCTATATCAAAATCGTCCCTTTTTGATATAGCGCAGTATATCAAGCGCTTGTCATGAGAGGATCGGCGTGATGTCATGGTGCACAGATCGACAAACAAGTCGTTTGCAGCCAGCCGCGCTGTTAAAGTCCAGTAGGCATGGGTTCAACTGCTCGTTCATGCGGTTCTGCGCGGTCGCCGCAGTCAAATTTAACTGCGGCGACCAAATTGACGAAAGGCGTCTAGCCCGCAGCCGCTTAAGACTGATCCTTCACCACCTGCGGTGGCGTGAATTCAATCGATTCCTTGAGGCGCACGCGTGGCGCCGGCAGAGTTATGACGAACGAGGTGCCCTTACCCACTTCGCTCTCGACACGCACGGTAGCCTTGTGCATTGCCACAATCGCCTTCACTATAGACAGCCCGAGGCCAGTTCCACCCTGCTCTCTTGATCTGGCTTTATCGACTCTGTAGAAGCGATCGAAAATTTTCGGCAGACTCTCCTGGGGTATGCCGATGCCGGTATCAGATACGGTGATGATCGGATGGCTGTGCTCCGATGCCAGGGAGATCTGAACCTTGCCACCGCTGTCGGTGTAGCGGAAAGCGTTTTCCAAAAGATTTGCCAGCATGCGATGCAGCGGGTCGGGAAAACCTTTAATGACAGGATGCGCGTTTATGTTCGTCGACAATTCAATTTTCTTTTGCTTGAACCGATCGGCGAACTCTTTAGCAACGTTCTCAACCAGATCGGCCAGCGCCACATCTTCCGGTTGCTTGGAACGCTCTGCCGACTCGATTCCCAGTCGCGTCAAAAGCATCAAATCTTTGACGATTAATCCCATGCGATCGATTGCTCTGTTCATCACCTCAAGCCGTGCCTTTAGAGAATCGGGCTCGCTCAATTCCTCGCTCATATTCTCGGCGGTGGCACGAAGAGTACTGATTGGCGTGTTCAACTCGTGGGCAATGTCGTTGGAAAATTGCCTGAGCATCTCGTATGACTGCAGGAGAGGATAGGAAACCTGCTTCGAGAAAACATAGCCGGCATAAAGAAGAAGGATAAAAAGGAGCAAAGTGACAATACTCATAACGATTCCAAAACGCCACAATGCTTCATTACGCTGCGTAGTCGGCAGTTGCGCCTGTAGCCAGCCGACCTGCCGTCCTTCAAACATGACGGGAGCGGACTTCGATCTCAGGGTTGGCAGTCCATGAATCTCTCGCATATCGGTGAACAGAACCGAGCAGCGATGATTACCGCTGCCGTCGACCAGCTTGCCGGAATTATCGAAAAGCTCGAATGATGCCAGAGGTCGATAGGGCAGCGATCTGACCTTACCGCTCAGGGGGACGAGATGTACGTTCATACCGTCAAACTCGACCCGCTGTGCCTCCTCAGCAAGCAAGGCGTCGAGCTGCAGGTCGAACTGCTCGTTCAACCCGGCATTAAACAGGTACAGTCCCAGTGCGGTGAGTGAGATGTACACGCAGAGCGTCACTACAACAAATGGCGCGGTGAGTTTCCAATAAAGGCTTTTCATCGCTTACCTGCCAGGCTCGAACTTATAACCGACCCCTCTTACATTCTGAATCAGCGATGACTCATCGCTGTCGCTATCAAGCTTCTTTCGCAGCACCTTTATATAGGTGCGAATGGCGTCGTTGGATATCATCGTATCGGACGGCCATACCCGATCGATCAGGGCCTCGGCACTGAAAACCTGTCGGGGATGGCGCATGAAGAACTCGAGCAGATTAAATTCGCGCGGCTCGAGATGAACTTCGCGGTTGCCCTTCGTCACCGTACGCGATACCGGATCGAGTTCGAGATCGCCGGCGGTCAAAACGATGTTCGATGCCTGGGCCGATCGCCGCAATGCCGCCCGGGTTCGGGCTGAAAGCTCCCTCAGTGAGAATGGCTTGGTGAGATAGTCATCGGCCCCCGAGTCCAACCCCCGCTCTTTATCGTCATCGGACTCGCGGGCGGTCAACATGATTACAGGCGTGCGATTGTTCTTTGCCCTCATGTGCTTTAGCACATCGATACCGCTGACAATCGGCAGCATCCAGTCCAGAATAACCACGTCGTATTGATAAACCGTGAGGCGAGTCAGCGCCTCCTGACCGTTAAAGACGACTTCGATCGTATGTTGCTCGCGCTTGAACCAGTCCTCGAGCTGTTTAGCCAGGTCCTGCTCATCTTCCACAAGTAGAATCTTTGCCAAACGAACGTCCTTCTTTCGATGTCGTTATCCTGTGGATCGCAATTAATGTTCCACACAAGATACACCGACCAATCTAAGTGAGACTGAACGATGCAAGCTGATTTTACAAGTATTCTCTCGGCGAACGGCTGGTCAGGCTAGGTTCCCTGCAGATCAACCTGTGGCACTGAGGCTATCTCAGGCGCGACCCGCTGATAATCAGGTTGACTTCTTGCTCTGCACGACCTGCTGCTGCATGGTTTCAATTTCTGCCAGTTTAGCTTTGGCTTTGAGGCGCTTCTCCAGTTGCTTGGGCGAGAATGGATATGAGCACCAGCCACCTCCACCCGTGGGACATGTTGCCAGCACTGCCATTTCAGTTTTGTCCGTTTTCTTGCTGCTACGCTTAGTCAACGTAGGCTTGCCCGTACTTACTTTCATGGCTACTCCTCATTGATCTATCCATGTAATACCCTACCACAAATGTCTCTCCAAGACACTCCAGCGCAGATTAGATCCGCGCGCTCGAGTAGCGGCTCCGATGCCCTGCCTCATCCAAACCGGGAGATCGTTTCAGACCATATATATAGATGGGAAGCGAGAATGAGCTAATCGTGCTCCACGCCTATGTCTTCAGCCCACAAGGATGGGTGTTCCTTGGCAAATTGCTTGAGCATCTCATAGCATTCATCGAGGTTGAGATCGATCACGGTAATGCCGTGACTCTCCAAAAAATCATGGGAACTAGCAAATGTGCGGTTTTCCCCAGCAATAACTATTGGTATCCCGAATTGCACCGCAAACCCGGCACACATAGCGCAAGGCATGAGCGTGGAAAACAAAACGGTATCCTTGTAAGAACGCAGGCGCCCTGCCGCTCTCAGCGCATCGATTTCACCATGGGCTGTCGGATCGCCAAACTGAATGCGGCGGTTATGACCTCGTCCTATAATCTTTCCCTTGCGGACCAGCACCGAGCCGATCGGTATGCCGCCCTCCTCCAGTCCATTTCGCGCTTCGGCAATCGCTTCGTCCATGAAAGCGCGAATCTCTTCCTCGCTCGGCATGTGGAGCGTGTCTCTCTTTTCGATTTGCTGTTTCGGTTGAGGCATAGTGGTTTTCTCCAGTGCCAATTATTTACCACACTGACTGGCAATGCAACGCCGGCAGCTCCTGTCAACTTCAGCTCAAGCGGACAGTATTGGAACTGTTGAAAGCGCACCCGGACGATTCATAAGGACCGCTATGTTAAATAGCGAACGAGTTATTGAGCAGCAACGAAAGCGAGGAGATTTTATGTCCAGGTTGTCCCCCCACAACAGTAGAAAAGATGAGAACAGAAAAGGCGGCATGCCGATAGACGGCAAGACGCCTATCGGATATTTATTTTGGAACATTGTCGACCGTGTGGTAGTTGATTTTCACTTCAACAGGATCGAAGTCATAGGGCCTGAGCATCTCCCCAGAGAAGGCTCCTTCATTCTTGTCTCCAATCACTCGTCGCGCTGGGACGGACCAGTCGTTCAACACATCCTCAATCGTCGAGCCAACTATATGGTTTCGCCTAATGAAATGCGCGGACTGCAAGGCTCAGCCGTCATGAGCGTCGGCGCATTCCCGGCCAATCCGCGCCTCGACTTGATCGGCTACGCTCATCAGAAGCTGGCAAAAGGTGAGCCTGTAGTGATCTTTCCTGAGGGGAACGTTTTTTACGACGGCACCCTTCATCCCTTCAAGAAAGGCGTGGCGCGCATTGCCCTGGCTGCAGCCCGCGACGGTCTGAATGTGCCGGTCGTGCCCATCCACATACGCTACAGCGGCGAGGAAGGCCCGTGCGTTAGGGTTGTGATTGGTGAAAACGTCAGCCTCGATGAGTACCGGGATCGTGCGGACTCACGCGAGGCTATGACGGAATTGGCTCATCGATTGTATGGCGAAGTGAAGGCGCTCAGCACCATCTCAGCGGTCAAAACGGCGACAATCTCCCTGGTTGATGCCGAGTGCCCTGATGAGCTAAAGGCCAGCGCCTGAGGCGCAGGCAACGCTCGGACGCTCGATGTCCAGGAGCTGGCGAACCGATGTTATGACCGCCCCTTTACCGTAGGCCGGCGAATCATGCCGTAAGCGATAGTCCGTCTCGATCAATCGCTGAATTGAGACATTATTGGCAAAGGCGGCGACATCGGCATGAAAACGCGGGTCCACCTGGGCTGCGGCTAAAAAGGTCGTGTTGCCTGTGACATTGAACTGGGTGTTACCAGATGAATTCGGCTTGATTCCAGAGGCAACATTTACAACACCGCCGAAGAAAACGCTGTTGTTGAAGGCATAGCCCTGAGGCGCGGGTCCTCCGTAATTCTGCAAGCGAATTACCTCATGCCCGTTGCCGCTTGGATTGAGATT
>JAJPJO010000459.1 GCA_021324135.1 Pseudomonadota bacterium | reverse complement strand
GGAGCTTCAAGAATGATTGCGCATGGTCTGGAAGGAAAGGCAGCAGCAAACAGCAGAGCAATCGTTGCGCCATCGCTATGCCCGATCAAAATGGGTCGGGAGATTTCGAACGCATCCAGAATCTCGGGCAATACCTCTTGCCCTTCATGATGCAGATAATTAACGGAACGCTTTTCGCTTAAGGAGTCAGAGCGACCATATCCATAACGTGAATAAACCAGGGCACCAAATCCGGTGCGCTCCACCAGCTTGCTCGGGTACTCCTTCCAGAGATCGAGCGAGCCCAAACCGGCATGCAGAAAGACGAGTGTTGGTGCACTCGAGGTGACATCACCGATGGTCAATGCCTCGAGGCGGTGTCCTGCGATATTTATGAACGATCTGCTTTCAGCGTATCCAGTCATTCCCAATCTCTTGTTTCACCAATGCGGCATCATTCGGATGGGCGAGTGGCAAGGACGATCTATCGCTCTTCAGACGGAGGCGATGGTGGGTTAGAGGTGCGATGATCAAGTTCACGTGGGACATCATACACGATCCCCGTACGCCCCTATGAGCCTGGGCTGGCATTGCTGGACTGGCAATGCTGCACCGGCGAATGCTGAGGATAAGAAAATGCAAGGGTCCAAAAACATATTGGCTGCCAAGATCAGGCTGAAATTGATCGCAATTTGTTTATCCGGCTGCGTATTCATTGCCTGCCAGACAACATGCGCCAATGCTCAGTCCGAGGCTCAGTATAATGCGGCGAAATACTGGTTCGAGAAGGGTCGTGAAAGTTATCACAATGGGCAGATGGAACTTGCTGCGGAGATGTACACGAAGTCCATAGCCACCGATCCATCACCCTATTCTATGAGTTACAACAACCGCGGACTGTGCTTTTCGCATCTTGGACAAGTTGAAAATGCAATAAAAGACTTTGATCGGGCCATTGCTCTAGACAGCCGCAACGGACTCGCCTACTGCAACCGCGCCTGGTGCTATCGAAAGTTGAACCGATATCGTGACGCCCTCAAAGATTGCGACCGATCTATTTCTATACAGCGCGACGATGCAGATGCTTATTACGAGCGGGGTGTGAACTACAATTGCCTGCACCAATACGACAAAGCCATTAAGGATTTCAACCGTTCAATTGGATTTCACCCAGACAATGTATGGATTTATGTCGATCGGGCCTGGAGCTATTTCAACCTCAAGCAGTATGAAAACTCGATCAAAGATTGCGATCGGGCAATTGAATTGAAACCCAACTGTGCAGAGGCTTATGACGGTCGCAGCAATGCTTATCGTGAACTCAAACAAAACGATAAAGCAGATCAAGATCACCAGCGCGCCATGGCATTATATGCAGAATCTGCAAATCAGCCTGCCACTAGCGCGCCGCCCTCAGCAACCAGTGCCACCATTCATCCTGATCTGGCATCTGCCCTTAAGTCGGCAAACGACTCAGGCAAGCTGCTGCTCGTAGACTTCTATGGCTCGTGGTGCCCGTGGTGCGTAAAGATGGATGAGACACTCAACGATCCTTCGATCAAGAAAATACTCGACTCCGGATTCTCGTATTACAAGCTTGATATTGGACGGTTCGACCAGCACGTTGATTGCGTGAAAAACTACAAGATAGAAGGCATTCCATGCATCATCGTCTTCAATCCGGATGGGTCACCCAGGTCTAAGTGCGATGGTTATATGGATGTAGCAGGGTTTAAGACCTTCCTTGAAAAGGCACAGCCCGCGCCTGGTTCCCCCGCCCTTAGCAACTCAATGCCGTCATCGACCAGAAAAGGTTTTGCTCCTTTTTCTCTTGAGGAGAAAAGCTCGGATGCAGTTCTTTCAGCCATTAATCAAGCCAGCCAACGCGGACTCGGCCTGGTCGTTTATTTTCAGGATAGGACCTCCCCCTCTGCGCTCGATAAGGCATTGACCAACGTTGATGGCGAAGGACCGGCAGAGCATTTTGGACTTCTGTGCATTGATCAGCCGTCGCATAAAAACATAGCAACTCACTATGGCTGCGAGAAGGCACCATTCCTGATCATCTTCAAAAAAGATGGCAGCGTGTCGACGTTTTTCACAGAACCTGTCAGCGCCCAGGACTTGAAGGCTGCATTGTCTAAGTCTTTGACAGGAGCGCAGTAGGGCCGAAATTCCTTTATATCGTTGAATAGCAGTCACAAAGTGGCATAAGATGTACTAACTGACGTAAGATTAGCTGAAGGTTCGGCTAGTGGAGTCCATGCTAAGGCGGTTAGCGCTTGAGCGAAGTCTGTAAGAAATGCGGTAAGGCTAAAGCGAGTGCGTCATCAGGAACACTGACGCAGTGGCTGCTGACGTGTACATGTGATCTCGTCAAACCCGAGAACGACCAGGATCGAGATGAGAACATCTGCCCAAAATGCGGCAAGCGCATAGGCATTAGTCGAGCCGGAAGTATCACCCAGTGGGTTTTCGGCAAGGACATCGCATGCTCTTGCGGAGCGGTGCTTTACTCCGACACGGGCAAAGCCATTGTTTTCTCAAACGAGCCAGGCTCTTTGGATTCAGCCGCGGCTCCTGTCGAAGAGGTAATCCCTGAATCATCCTTACCTGAGGATTCCATTGATCCAGGTTTGTTTCCGCAAGATCGATACAAGCCCCTCGCTAAGCTTGGCGAGGGCGGCGCAGGTGCGATCTATCACTGCTACGATCTTCTGCTGAAGAAAAACGTTGCGGTCAAGACGCTTCACACACTAAGCGCCGATCAGCTGATCGCCTTTCAAGAAGAGGCGCGTGCTACCAGTCAGTTAAATCATCCAAATATCGTCAGCATACTGGACCTGGGGGTGGGTGAGAAGGGCGCACCGTATATGGTGCTAAGCTATGTTCCTGGCGTCAGTCTTCATGCGTTTCTTCAGGCGCATGGCCCCTTGAATTGGAAAGATGCTGCAATTGTTGCGCTGCAGCTTTGCGGTGCCCTTGGCTGTGCTCACAAGCAAGGAATTTTTCACCGAGACCTGAAACCCAACAATCTCTTGATCACAGGAACAGAAGGAGCTTTCACCGTTCACCTTATCGACTTCGGGGTCGCGACTGCTCCGAAAAACACGCCACTTCCCGGATCAGTTACGGTACTCGCAGGGACGCCTGCATACATGAGCCCCGATCAAGCGTCCGGCCGGAAGTTCGATGCCTGCTCTGAAATCTATTCGCTGGGTTGTCTGATGTTCGAATGTTTGTCCGGACAGACGCCCTTTCAAGCGGAAAGCAGCATGGAGATGTTATTCAAACATGCAAATGAAGAACCGCCTAACCTGACAGAACTGGGCATTGAATTACCACAACCGTTCGAGCAGATCGTCGAAAAGTGCCTGGAGAAGGATCCATCAAAACGTTTTCAATCAATGATGGAGCTGGAGGATGCTATTCAGAAATCTTGTCTGGGGGCTGGTCTGGACCTGACGGGAACGCATGCAGTAGTGGGCGACTCGATTTTTCTAACAACCACAAAATCGAAGCGTACAAAGTCAATTGTAGTGGCACTGGGGGTGGTGGCATTGAGCGTCTTTGCTGGAGCCATATTTCTGAACCGGCTTCAGGCTCCTGGCAAAGGGGAGCTAGTCGAAACGCTGGCGAGGGACGGCTACGGAAAGCAGCTGGAGGAGCCCAGTCCAGGATTACTGGGCCACATGGTTGACAAAACGATTAAGGAGCAAGTGCCGTCGCTTGATTATCAACCTCGCTACTACAAACTCAACGATAATGAAGTCACTCCTGGTGGACCCGACGTCGAAAAGTTTTCGCTTAATGAGCAACGAGATAGTGTTGTAAAACGCTGGCTGAATGTCGTTGTCTTCCGCTGGGCTGATCTAAGGGGATCCGCGGCTCTGCCTTACAAAAAGTGTGACGATGTCGAGTTCTACTACTGTTTGGTCGATGATGGAACTATAGATGCTCTGGCTCAATTCGATGGTATAACCGGCCTCAGGATAAGGGGTTGCGATGGTATGACAGCGAAACGGCTTGAGCGCTTGTTCGAGCGGCAACCTGGCATTTTGCGCTTGAGATTGGCTGACAATGTCATTCCGCCTGAGTCCCTCGGCGTTATCGATCGTCTGCAGAAACTCCAGCAATTGGAATTGCAAAACTGCAAGCTCGACGGTCCTTCGATAAGCCGCATCCTATCGAGGAACCGTTTGACCCATATTTTTCTTTCGAAGAGTCGCGTCGATCACGAAATCTTGCAGGCCATCAAATGCAACCGTCATCTGCGCCTGGCGTGGTTGTCCTATCTCAATGATGCGGACGCGGAAATCTTGTCGAACGCGCAATTAACGAGCTTGGAGTTAGACAACTGTAACGAGCTGACTATGAAAGGTTTAGCCAAACTCATGCGCAATCAGAAACTGATGAAGATTCGCCTTTCGCTTTGTCCGAACATTACCGATGAGGATCTAAAGACGCTTCAGAAGCTCAGGAAGAATTGCTTGGTCGAATGGGTAAATCAGCCTGCCGACAGCTACTACTAGCTCTTAGCTCTTTTGAGAAATTCAATTTTGCGCACTTTCGAGCTGCTTCAAAACTTTGAGCGCCTCTGCAATATGCGCAGGCGCATCCATGAGCGAGTTGAATTTCAAGCGCACGACACCGTCGCGATCGATCACGAACGTCTCTCTTCCAGGAAGCAGACCGGCAGCTGCTCTTGGAACGTGATACAGTTTGCGAACCTGCCCGCCGCGATCAGAAAGCAACTTGAATTGCAAGTTTCTGGCGGCTACAAATTTCTTGTGAGATTCGAGTGAATCGGAACTGACCCCGATGACTTCCGCACCATGATCGACAAATTGCTGGTAGCTGTCCCGGAAAAGACAGGCTTCTTTCTTGCAGACGAGCTTGTCGTCCTTGGGATAAAAGTATAGAACGACTGCTCTTTTGCCCAGAAAATCTTTGAGAGAAACGGTGCTTCCGTCTTGCGCTTGCAAGCTGAATTCAGGCGCTTTGTCACCGACCTCAAGCTCTTTGGCACCGGCACCGACTTCTTTGGTCTTGTCGTCTGCGGCATATACAGCCGGGGACGACGCATTCAACTGCAAAAAGAGAATCGCAATTGCAGAAACAATGTTTCTGATCGGCAATTTCTTTTTCGATCTGAGCTTTCGATCTTTCCGATTGAACCATTCAAACGTTTTCATCTGATAGCGTTCCTTATAAATGCTTCCGGTTTGTTCCGATTATGAGTCTGCTTCTCATGGTCATTATAGACGTCTCGTGTAAACTGCAAAGCTCCACTTGTTAAAATCAATCGGGCATTCTTGAGGAAACAAACTGTGAGCGACGAGAATAAAGGGATTGAATGGCAACAATTAGAGCGCCAGAAGCTTGTGGTGGACATTGAGAAGAGCGAGTTGAGCGGGTTTGGCGGGCGTGTCGAGACAGGTGCTGTGCAAGTAAACGACGATTGGCCGGCACTTTTCGTGCGCGGCGATGATTCGCTCGATTTGGCACAGGCAATCAGTTGCGTGCTGAAGAATGTCATTGACCCCGGTGTACAGCAAGGTCCCATCACTACTGAAGAAGACACGGCGCTTTTCCACCTTCATTATTCGATCGCCACCCTCAGAAGCTATGAAGACCTCATTATGACTAATGTCATTCTCCACTGAGGTCTGGCAGGTCTTACTGACTAACCTGACTGAGAGCGCTTTTGAGCTCTGACACGGTTTGGAATCGCATGTCCGGATCGGTTTCCAGGCAGCGCGTCACGATTGCCTCGAGCTCCTCTGGAAAAGACGAATCACCGGCAGCGGTGCTGAGATTGGGGGGCTTGTTGTGCACTCTTTTCAGCACAGTGTCCATGGCGTTTTTTCCCTTAAGTGGTGCTTCGCCGGTTAGCGCAGCGAAAATCAAGCAGCCAAGCGCGTATACCTCCGACCTACAGTCAGCTTCTTCGCCGAAGAACTGTTCGGGGCTCATGTAGAGCGGACTTCCGAAGACCTCGCCCGGACGGGTCAGATCTTCCAGAAGCGACTGAGTCTCAGGCCGCAGCGAATTTTTCATGGAGGGCAAACCGCGCAGCGCCTCGAATGTGGTTGGGCAGATCTCGCCTGTCCTGCCGCACACTTTGGCAATACCGAAATCGACGATCTTCACCGTCTCTAGCTCTCCGTTTACCACTAACATGATATTGCTTGGCTTGATATCGCGATGGACCACGTTTGATTCATGAGCGAAACTGAGGCCCGCGCACACCTTATCTACAATTGGAAGGACTCTTGAGACAGACAAGCGGCGATGCTTTTCCATCAGGTCGTCGAGACTTTCGCCGACGAGAAACTCCATCACAATGTAAGGCTCTGCATCGGCAGTCAATCCAAAGTCTGTTACATCGATTAGATTTTCGTGCCGCAGGCTGAAAGCAAGACGGGCTTCGCGCTCAAATCGCAGCAGGTTAGTCTCATCCGTGCGCAGGTGATTATGCATAATCTTGATCGCGCATATGCGATCGGATGTCAGATCCATCGCTCGATAGACCTTGCCCATCCCGCCTTTGCCGATTGCTTCCAGAACTCTATATCGATCGCCCACACTCGGGTGATCTGCTGGCGATTTCGTTTCTCTGGATGACCCGGCTCTGGTGGTTTCGTCGTGATTCATAGTCTCATCGCGCCGTCAGGCGCAAAAGTGATAGCCCAATTATTCTTCCCAGAACGGCAAAATGCTACGCTCTACCTCGAATCTTGGACATTTTAATTAACAGGTATTTTCTAGCGGACCTTTGAAGCATATGGTACGCTCATGTATGAGTAAAATCGCTGATACCAGGTTCGGTATCGCTTAAGTCATTGACGGAAGAGCGGGAAATTGCGATGGCACCGTAAGTGGTGCTAACACCGGAGAACTCAAGACTATGTTTATGGATAACATGCGCAAGTTGGTGGAAGGCACGCAAGAGCGCATTGTGTTTCCGGAAGGCGCAGAACAACGGGCTCTTCGTGCCGCTGACCTCTTGAATCGGCAGAAGCTGGCTCGGCTGATCCTGCTGGGCGACGAGAACACGATTCGCAAAAATGCGGCTGATCTGCAGATTGCTCTTGAGGCGATCACAATTATTGATCCGTCCAATGATGAGCGACTGGCCGCCTATCGCGACACTTATTATGAGTTGCGCAAGCACAAAGGCATCGATATGCATGTAGCCGAAGAGCGCGTCAAGCTACCGAATTACTTTGGTGCTCTAATGGTTCGCTATGGCGACGCGGACGGCATGGTGTCCGGATTGAACAGCGAGACGAAGCCCTTCGTTCCCGGTTTTGAGATAATCAAATTGAAGGAGGGCTTCCATCGTGCCTCTTCTGTTTTCGTTCTGGAATGGCCGGAGCGATTGCTTTTCTTTGCTGATTGTTCGGTCAACATCGATCCCGATGCTCAGGTGCTCGCTGAGATTACTCACGCCACCATCCAGACGGTGCGCAGTTTCGGATACGAGCCGCGCGTGGCCATGCTTTCTTTCTCTACTCGATCGAGCGCTAAGGGAAGCGATGTCGAGAAAGTGAAGGAAGCGACAAGACTGGCTCGCCAGCTTTGTCCCGATGAGATCATTGACGGCGAAGTGCAATTTGATGCTGCGCTTTTGCCAGAGGTAGCGCAGAAGAAGGCGCCTGACAGTCCTTTTGTGGAGCGCGGCGCGAACGTTTTCATCTTTCCGAATCTTGATGCCGGCAACATCGCCTACAAGATCACGGAGAGATTGGGAAAAGCCAGGGCCACAGGACCTATTTTGCAAGG
>JAJPJO010000434.1 GCA_021324135.1 Pseudomonadota bacterium | reverse complement strand
TGCTCGGCCGGCTCAGCGAGCTCAGCCGCACCGGTCGCTTTTATCTCATCTGAACGTGTCATGGTTTCCACAGCTCATAGCGAGCTGCCAGCATTTAACCATTACCATCTCGGCACTAAGCCTAAAAAAATCGATTCTGCCCATAATATCGATCGAACAAGTCTATTTTGACATTTGACACTTGCCTCAACATCCACCAAAAGAGGGACTGTGTTTCCTCGTTTTGGCGATTTTATGTATGAAGAAACGCACCCGCAGCCTATTGTCTGCGCATTGCACGATGAAAGATGCACACTATCTGGTTGAGAATGATGGTCAACTTAGCAGAGGGCTTGTTTGAGGAAATTCAAAGCCCAGTCGTGCAATTGATTCCAACCGAGTACATGACGGAGGCTCATCATTCGCCGCCGCTTCTCCTCAACCGGCATGCTCAGTGCTCGACTGAGTTGTTTGGCAAAATGTTCACCAGATTGCGGATCGACGATCAAGGCTCCTTGATTCAGTTCGGCAGCGCAACCAGCCTTTTCGCTCAGAAGCAAAACGCCCTGCTCGTCATGCCGGCACGCCACGTATTCCTTAGCGATCAAGTTCAATCCGTCCCGGAGCGGATTGACAGCCATAACATCGGCGGCTTGATACCAGGCGGCAAGCTCCTTCTGGTTGAGGTGCGCTTCGATGTGCACGATCGGTTCCCATCCATTGGATGCGAACCGGGCGTTAATCTCCGCGATCTTATTTTTGACTTGTTCTTCATATTCGTTGAAACGAGCCTCTTTCCACTGTGGCTTCTGCGAGATTTGCACGAAGTGAAAACGTCTGTGCATATCCGTTTCGCTCAGAAGAAATGTTTGCAAGCCTTCCAATTTTTCAAGCACGCCCTTTGTATAGTCGAGCCGATCGATGCCGAGAATTATCTGATTGGCGAGCCGGTGTTTCACTGCCAGAGCCTCAGACACAGGTCGGGCTGCTCGGGCCAGATTCTGCCACTTAAGCACATCGATGCCCATCGGCATTACCGTCAATTGCGTTTTGCAATTTTCGTGAGTGACGGTCATGTTCACGTAGTCGATTCGCGCGTCCTTAACGAGCAATGCCACTGTCTGCAGGAAGTTTTGCGCATACTCGGCTGTGTGGAAACCGAGCAGACGATTGGACAGCAATCCTTCAACAAGTTCCTTTGCTATGGGCTGTTTGGCGATCAGCTGCGCCTCGGGCCAGGGCACGTGCCAGAAGAGACAAACAATCATTCCACGCTCGGCTGCGATAAGCGGCGCGCACAATGAAAGCTGATAATCGTTCAGCCAGCACAGGGTCGGAAAACTTTGCGACAGAACTGATTGACACTCGGATGAAACGCGGGTGCAAACTTGCTTGTAAGCTTTCCAATCTTCCGGATCGAACTCGGTCGTCGAGTCTATGCCGTGAAACAGAGGCCACAAATACCGGGCACAAAAGCGTTTATGCCCCTGGATGATTTTGTCATGGACCTTTGCTGAGTAAAACGCAAATGCCGAGCTGGATATATTCGAGGGTGCCGGAGCATTTTCATTCTCGACCGAAAACCAGTGCACCTTGGTTCCAAGCCGTTTGACTATCGGCTCGAGACTGGTCGGAACGCCACCAGTGTTTCCCGGACCACTGTAAGAGATCACCTTCAAAGTAGGAAGGTGTATCTCGAGGGAGCTGAGGTCTTCAATTGAAGTGGGCTGCAGCAGCGGAGCCGGTTGTATGACTGTTGACATAATGTCTACCTTGATTGATTGGTATGAAGTGATTTTCGCGTTTGTTCGGTGAATTGACTCGAGTCACTGGTGCGTCTACTTCTATCCTCGCTTTGATTCGCCTGAGTCGCTTTCATTTATCTCTTTGTTTTAATGCTTTAGCTCTTTTTCGGGTGTGCGCCTTATCGCAAGTCATATCGGCGCTTCGAAAATTCAGCCTGCCGGTAATAATTGGCAGACTGGAGTGTGCAATTTGGAAAACGCAGGTAATGGCGCTGCGCAGTCGAATCACGCAAACCCGCCCAAAAACGCTCTTCTTTTTTTGAAATCAGTGCTATTTAAAGTAATCTATATCGCTTCGGTATTCAAGTAATGCTGCTTTCTATTAAGGAGAACTTACCAAATGCAATGGAGGGATCCTGATTGAAAATACCTCAAAAGTTGCGATCGGCGCATCCGCATCTGATGGTGTCCGCACCGCATCTGGTGCGAGTTTTTCTGGCGCAGTTTTCTCCGGTGCAGGTTGCTCTGGTGCAGGTTTCTCTTGCACGGGGGTCGCTTCAGGGTGTCGCCTGATGCTGCTTTCTAATTTACCAAGCAGTCGCGCCGTGACCCGGTTCTCGCGCCGGTCATAAAATTGCGTGCCATAGTCACAAAAGCCGATCACGTCAAATCGATCGTACGGTACAAATGATTGTTTGGCCATGCGCTCATGCATGATCTCATCAGTCGATTTCGCAACGCTGGTGAGCTGTCCAAGACCAGTGAAGGCGAGCACTGTGCCGAGCAGCGGCGGCCGTCTGACAGTGCCTTTATTGTCTCTTCGCTGCAGTTCGAACTGGGCGTCAAACGGTTGCATACGACTGCGCAACTGCGTTGCCAGAGAATGTCGCTTCAGGTGCTGCAGTTGCATCTTCCCGGCCATAAGCCGTTTCTCCGCCAGGCTCATTTGTGGATCCTGATAGAGGTTGAACAGTTGCTTGGCAAACTCCAACTCCGATGCGAGATCTTTGGCTGACCAGTAACCGGGCAAACAATGGATCACGGTGCCGTCGGGCGCCAGAATAAACATCTGGATGTTGTGCGGTCCCGCACCATTTGTGGTGGCAATCGCCGCTCCGTTCACATCGTGCCAACCGGAGCTGCCTGCCCATGGCTCTCCTGAAATGTCACGGACGCCGACAACAAAATCGTTCTTCAACAAAGGGAAAACAGGTTCCTGCGAGAGCGACACGGCTCTCAAGCTATTGCCTGCGCTTCACGTCTTGCCTTCAATGTCGCCGAGCATATGCATCCAGAAGACAAGCTTGTGTTCCTTTGCAGCCTCTTGCTCGGCCTCGCTCAATGCGTGGAACCAGTGAAGCTCACTCAGCAGCCGTGTATCGTTTTCCTTAGCCTCTTTGCCCGATTCAAGCCTATCGGATGGAATCATTGAGGCAAAGGGAACTTCCTGGCGGAATATCTGCGTGGCTCCGTCAAGGATCTGGCGAGTGAATCCCCTGGCGTCGGCTGGTTGTGAAGCCGAAATGGACAGGATCAGAAGGCCGGGGAGAATCACTGCGGCGCCGGCTATCCGGCATGAGTTCAAGAGAGATCTGCGCCATGGCGTGAGTTCCCTCTTGAAGGGCGCGTCGTTTGTCATTTTGCTTACCACCGAATGCAGTCATACATTCAGCCGGCCCCAAACTATTGGTTGTTCAAACCACTGAAAATGTTCCTGCAGAGGCGATAAAATTTTCCATCGCCGCGAAGTGATTGCTTAGATTGGCGCCTGGTCGTGCAACCACTTTTCGCCTAGATGCGCAATTGCATCAAAGCAACAATGGCAGGCAAGCGCGCATTTGACTTTGATGCAATCGAATTGTCTTTGAATATAACCGGTGCTCTGCATCGTGCGAAGGGATCGAACCGACTGAACTCGGTTTTCATTCGCGGATTTCAATTGTGTTCTTCTTCTATACAAGGAGCCGTGTGAAGCGCGGAGCCTGTAGATTGTGCTCGACGATGTTAAATTCAACTGGATTTGATCGGTGAGCGCGCTTGCCAGAGCAATCGGTTTAAAAGATTCCTCGTCGTTCGACTCCAGGCTGCTCAACCAGTAGACAGCGAGCCGCGCCTCTTCGTGTCGCTGTACGATATTGTAGTATGCCATGATAGTGCCCTCCTAGGAGGCGCACTCACGGCGGAGTAGTTTCCCGCCGGCTACAAGCGCCGTGTGCGTCTTCGGGTTCTTAAGAAATCAGAAATAAGTTGAAAACCTCCCACTTCTACCAATACTTAACCACAGGTGAGTCCAACAAAACAATTGGAAGCATCTCTACAATCGCTCAGCAAGCCGAGTTCAAAAGCAGGCTTTTTCCAATCGCCTCAAAATCGTCTGCTTGAACGCTAATCGAACAAGCCTGGAAGATCGACGACTTCGATGCGCTTTGCTTTGGTATCCACAAGGGGAACCAGTGCAGATACGAAGGGAACCAGACAGGTTTGATCTTTCTGACCGGCTTTGGCAACCTCGAGCAGTTCGCTAGCGGCGCCCATAACACCACTGACGGTGCCAATCAATCTACCCTCTGTCGTGTATACCTCTAATCCGATGAGATCATCCACCCACCATTCGTCCTCGTCTAACTCGTTCAGCTGATCTCTGCTGGTGTATACAGATGCATTGAATAGATGCTCTACTGAGGTTCGATCGGGATATCCTTCAAAACTGACGAAGAGAATTCGCTTGTCGAATCTTATCGTGGCGACATCCGCACTGAAGCGCGGCACGCCCTCGGTATCGGGCACAATCTCAACACTTTCGATGTCGAACAACAAGCCTGGATTGTTCGTCTCGGGCCTGATTTTGACTTCGCCTTTCAGTCCATGAAAGCCGACAATCTTCCCGACCGGGAAGCTGTAATCATTGTCGTTTTCAGATCGGTTCTTCACTTCTTGCCAGTTCCTTCAACCTGCTCGAGGAGCCGCCGGCTATCGATTCTTAATCAGCAATGGACCGGCTTCTTGTTTCCACCTTTTGAACAAGGAATTGTCGAAGTTGAATTGATCGAGGACGCGTCCGACAACAAAATCGATCTGATCCGATACTGTCTCAGGTCTGTGGTAGAACCCCGGACAGGCAGCCGATACTGTAGCACCCGCCTCCGACAGAGCCAGCATGTTTTTCAATTGAATATGGCCGAAGGGCATCTCGCGAACTACTACGACAAGCGGCCGTCTCTCCTTCAAACAGACAGCGCCGGCGCGATGAATCAAATTCTCCGTCAGTCCGTTTGCCAGTGCACCAAGAGTGCCTATGCTGCAAGGCAGGACAATCATGCCCATCGTCCTGTAGGACCCGCTTGATACCGAAGCACCATAATCAGTCAAGCTGTGCATTGTGAGAGGAACGTCATCTGAAAGCTCCAAGTAGCGCAGCAGATCTCTGGGAGAAGAATCGGAAACGATCAGATCGTGCTCTTCCTTCATAACGCGAAGAGCTGCTTTTGAAACCAGCAGCTCAACAGGTTGTCCCTGGCTGAGCAAATATTGCAGCATGCGCAATCCGTAAATTGCCCCGCTGGCGCCGGTGATAGCCAGGATGATAGGAAGGGCTCGGCTGCTTTTGTCTTGGTTGCTCATAGGGCTTGTTTGACCGATCGGCCGGGAAAGCGGCGGGAGGAACAAGTTTACAAGGAACCATGCGCCGGCGTCCATCGATCGATTACGAAGACTTCATCAGGTCTTCATTTGAACTCCATCAGCTTTGCAGTCGACATCGGTCTGGGATCGGTTGCCGGAAGAGATAGAACCAAGCCTCTACCTTGCCAGGTTCCGCCCAATTGCGGGGTTTGCAGGAAGCCATGATCGCGCCGCACTTCCCACTCCACTTTTTTGGCCAGGGTAGCAAAGACAGTTTTGATGTCGGTATCACGACTGGTGCGGAGGACATCAATGAGATTCTTGGTAAAGACGCCGTTCTTATACTCTTTTGATTCCCACGATCTTTGATCGGCCCCGCTGGAGCTGAGAACCAGGTGTCCCTTACCGACTGGTATTCGTGAGAGGTCGAAGTTTCCCGCCCGAAGCAATCCTCGTGAGCCGGTCGCTCCGCCTCCGCTGTAGCAGGTGTCCAAAATGATCAGGGCACGATCGGTTTTAACACCCTCTTTTATGCGCTGCGACAGCTCATCCATATCGACCGCCGTTGCATATAAATCATCCGCGTCGGTATCATAGGCGACGATGTAGTTTCTGCCGGCATTATCGATCTGAGCTGGTGTGCCGTGCGTGGAGATATAGATGACCACCAGGTCTCCCGGCTCTGCCAGACTCGGCAGCCATTTACTTCCGAAGGCACGCATTATATTGGCTCGCGTCGCCTTTTCGTTCAAAAGAAGAAGCACATGATCGGGTTGAAAGTTTTCCTCATTGACCAGAAAGTCTCGGAAGTCTTGAGCGTCCTTGTCTGAGAACTGAAGATTATAGGTTGGATTCTTGAATTTACTTATGCCGATGATCACCGCCCACTTGTCCCTGATCGGCGCATCAAGTGAAGAAGTGCTGCTTCCTTGCGCAGCGGGTCTGACT
>JAJPJO010000097.1 GCA_021324135.1 Pseudomonadota bacterium | reverse complement strand
GCCCGGCTGTAAAAATCCGCAAAGGCGCCCGGACCCGGCAACACATTTTGGAAACCGCCCTCAGGCTGTTTAAGGAAAACGGCTATGAGTCCACCACGATGCGTACCATCGCTCAAGAAGCCGGAATCTCTTTAGGGAACACCTACAACTATTTCAAATCCAAGGAAATTCTGGTCCAAGCTTTCTACGAGCGCGTTCACGACGAGGAAATGGCGGCATGCCGAATTGTCCTGGCTCGCGAATCAAGGCTGAAGCAACGATTGATCGGCGTTCTTCTCACCATGCTTTCAGTTCTCGAGCCCCATCACCGGATCTCCGTAGAACTATTCAAAAGTGCTGCCGACCCAAGCAGCCCTCTCAGCCCGTTCAGCCCGGAGTCGGAAAAAGTGCGCAGCACCTGTCTCAACCTATTTAAGGAGCTAGTGCACTCCTCCACCGATCGGATTCCGGATGACTTGCGGGCCGAATTGCCTGAGCTCTTGTGGCTTTATCAAATGGGAATTGTTCTTTTTTGGATTCACGATAAATCGTTCGGCCGCATACGAACCCATAACCTTGTTGTTCATTCGGCCGAACTGATCTCTTCTCTTATTGGTCTTGTGAGCATGCCGCTGATGCTGCCGTTCAAACGTAACCTGCTGCGCATGCTCATCAAATTGAAAGAGTCATATCCTGGCTCACTCGATCATGGTTCAGCAAGTGCTGAATCATAAAGGAGGGTCTATGAAAATTGCTATTACAGGTGGTACGGGATTTGTTGGCCGTCACCTTGCCAGGTCGCTGAGCGATAGCGGCCATCAAGTAGTTCTGATTGCCCGCGGCTTAGACGATCGCGATGCACAGATTCGACAATTGAAGAACGCACAATTCATCCCTATAGGCACAAGCGATGAAGACAAGCTTGCCGACGCGTTTGCTGGATGTGATGCCGTTGCTCATTGCGCAGGGATCAACCGCGAACTAAACAAAGGCGATTATCAGCGGATCCATGTGGAGGGAACGCAAAAGGTCGTCAACGCGGCAAGGAAAGCCGGCGTCAAAAGAATAGCCTTGATGAGTTTCTTCAGAGCTCGTGCGAACTGCGGTTCTCTTTATCATGAATCGAAGTATCAAGCCGAGGAAGTCGTCAGGAATTCCGGACTTGAATACACGATAGTCAAAGCCGGCATGGTTTATGGACTGGGCGATCACATGCTTGACCATCTCAGCCACTGCTTTCACACCATACCTCTATTTGGATTGGTTGGTTTGAGAGATACATTCGTGGCACCGCTGGCGGTGGAGGATCTGATCAAAATTTTGCAAGAGGCAGTTCTGACCAGCGAGCTTGCCAATAAAACAATCGCAGTCGTCGGTCCCGAGCGCATGTCCTTGCGCGATGCCGTAATGCGCGTGGGCAGAGTGGTCGGCAAGCCGCCTATCGCATTTCCTATGCCGCTTGCTTTCCATTATGGATTTGCACATGTTCTTGAAGCGACGATGAAAATTCCTTTGATATCGATAGCCCAGGTGCGCATCCTGGAGGAAGGATTCGATCAGCCAGCCGGAGAATGCGATCAACTGCCCGATCATCTTCGTCCGCAAACCAGCTTTACAGCAAGTCAGATCCAAAAGGGATTGCCAGAGCCCAAGCCGTTCGGGAGCGATTCCTTGCGACTGCGCTGCAAAAGGGTTTGATTTTGCCTGAAATTCTTTTATAGCTGACAACTGTTTTTCCACCACTGCGATCTAGTGTTCACCCTGACGCTTCTGAAATGCCACTGCGACATAATGCGAATCAGGAATCCGACGCAATCCAAATCCGCAATCGAATAACGTCGGATTCATTTGATTCTGCTCGTCTGGGGTGTTTATTATGAAAAAAGCTATATCCGTTTGTTTGGTGGCATTGGCGGTGGCAGGTCTGTCGCCCCAAATGGCAAGAGCCGACGATCAAGAAGTAATCGAAGTCGGCAATGAGAATCAGCAAAAGAGTGATTCGAAGCCAAATCAGGCAGCCAGAAAAGTGGCGCCAAAGCCTTTGACTGACAATGTAAAAAAAGGGCTCGAGTACCTGGTAAAACAACAAAATGATGACGGCAGCTGGAGTCAGGGTGAAGAATCACAATTCATGCGAGCCGGCGGCTTCAAAAATGGAGATCTTCACAATGTTGCTGACACTTGCATGGCCGCTATGGCCCTGGTTCGCGCCGGTAATTTTCCAAACAAAGGAACTTATGCAAGTAATGTGGAAAAAGCTACCGACTTTGTTTGCAGTAGTATTGAGCAGTCTGATGAAGACTCGCTCTTCATCACCAATGTTAAGGGTACACGCGTGCAGGCGAAGCTCGGGCAATACGTCGATACATTTCTGGCGTCCGTTTTTCTTCCTGATGTTAAGGGAAGAATGCCGACGAAAAAGGAAAATGAGCGCGTGGCCAATGCTCTGAATAAAGTAATCCATAAGATAGAAAAAAATCAGGACAAGAATGGGCAATGGGCCAGCGCCGGCTGGGCGCCGGTGCATTCGCAAAGCCTCGCCATGCAGGGATTGAACCGCGCCAAGCAAATCGGCATGAAGGTAGACGAAAGATCGCTCGAGCGAGCTGAGGCTAATGCCAAACGGCAGTTCGACAGCCACAGCAATAAATTCTCCTCCGCAGGAGCTGCCGGCGTCGACCTCTATGCCAGCGGTGCCACCATAGGCAGTTTGCAACAAGCAGTCGTAAACGGCACTCGCGACCGAATCAGCTATAGAAAGATTCTTACCGATTCCAAAGCCAGCAGATCGCAGCTCGAGGAAGCCCGGGCACAACTATCGCGAATCGACGACACAGAAAAAGTGCAAAAACAAGCTGTCTCTGCCGTGACCGAGAAGATCAAAGATAAGGGCTTCATCGCCGGCTTCGGATGCAATGGCGGAGAAGAGTTTCTCAGCTACATGCAGATCAGCGATACGCTTTTGGCCAGCAACAGCAAGGAATGGGGCGACTGGGACAAGAAAATCACCAGCAACATTAATCATGTTCAAAATCCGGATGGCAGCTGGATGGGGCAGCATTGCATTACAAGCAGAACCTTCTGCACAGCAGCTGCACTTCTCACCCTGATGGCCGATCGGAGCGCCGCCACTCAGAACATTGCCAGCAAAGGCGACAACGACGTCAATTGACGGGCCCGCTTTTAAGATAGCGGTTTGAATTTCCGGCGATGGCCATGTCGATCACAAACTTTTCTTGTGATCGATTATGGCCTGGCAAAACAGATCGCCGAAATCGGATAAGCGTTTTTCTCCAACCCCGGCAATTTGCCGCATCTTATCATGCGTGTCGGGAAGGTAACGGCTGAAGTCGCGAAGGGTGGCATCACCAAACACTACATACGGTGGCACGCGTCTTTCGGAAGCCAACTGTCTGCGGAGCGTGCGAAGCTTCTCAAACAGCTCGCGATCCACTCCACTCCAATTGTCTCCCTGTCCGATCTTCTCGCCCTTTGTCTTAGAGCCCTTCTTCTTGCTTCTCGGCACAGGCTGCAGCAGCTTTGCGGTGCGCTGGTTTCGTAAAATTTCGAGCGAAGCTTCATTCATGACTACGACAGGAAATGATCTTCCACCAGATCCCTCAATCTCGATTTGCTGGAGAGCGCCTTGCGCAATCAACTGATAAATCCAGTCGCGAATGTCTTCTGTACTGTGCTCGCTCAAAATACCGTAGGTGCTCAATCGATCGTGTCCTTTCTCCTGAACACGGCTCACTTTCTCGCCCCGCAAGACGGAGGTAATATATTGAATTCCGAATCGATCGCGCAGGCGCGCCACGCACGACAGAATTTTTTGAGCCACCACATGTGATTCAGGAACGAGCTCCGTTTCGTTCAAACACAAATCGCAGGCATTGCAATTCTCTTTCTCGTATACCTGAGCGAAGTAACTAACAAGAGCTTTGTGGCGGCAGATGGGCGTCCGGCAGAGCCTATCGATCTCCGAGAGGAGTTCTAAACCATGCGCATCATTATTCTTTGCAATAATGGATCTCCAGGTGAGAAAGTCGGCGGCTGAATAGAGCAAGACACATTCCGCTTCCAATCCGTCACGCCCGGCTCGCCCGGTTTCTTGCTGGTAGTGCTCGATTGATTTAGGCATGCCTGTGTGCAAAACGAATCGCACATTCGAGCGATCGATTCCCATTCCGAATGCCACCGTAGCTACCACCACGTCGCATTCTTCCTCCCAAAAAGCATCCTGCGCCTTCGATCGTGATTCAGCATCCATTCCGGCATGGTAAGGGAGGCAATTGATTCCCGCTCCCTTCAATCTGGCGGCCAGCGAATCGACATCCGCCCTGCTGATGCAGTAAATGATCCCGCCTTCTCCTTTGTGACGAGACAAAACCTCGAGTACTTGCCGAACCAACTCACCGCGCCTGAATTGAATTCTATAAGTAAGGTTGGGCCTGTCGAAATCTCCAATGAGAATCTCCGGATCTCTCAAGTGCAACTGTTCGATGATATCCTTCTGCACCTTTTCTGTAGCAGTAGCGGTGTAGGCGTGGATTGAGGCGTTAGGAAACAGTGCCCTCAGGCGCTGCAGCTGTCGATACTCGGTTCTGAAATCATGGCCCCAATGGCTGATGCAATGCGCCTCATCGATGGCAAAAACGTTGACCTGCATGTCTTGCAGCAAATTACATAAATCGCTTTGCAATAACCGCTCGGGCGAGACAAACAGCAGTCTCACCTCCCCGGAAGCCACTTCCCGTTCAGCAATGATGCGCTCGTCCAAACTCAAAGAGCTGTCCAATCTACGGGCGTTTATACCGGATGATCGCAAACCGTCGACTTGATCCTTCATTAATGATATCAGTGGCGATACCACCACCGTCATGCCGCTTTGCACCGCCGCCGGTGCCTGATAGCATAGCGATTTTCCACCACCGGTCGGCAGCACGACGAGCGAGTCACGATTCTCCAGCACCGCTTTGATTGCCGGCTCCTGCAATGGGCGAAGCGCACGAATTCCCCAATGATCGGCAAGCGCCGATTGCATGCGGGCAGCCAGAGGCGGTGGCAAGCTTTGAAATACGGTCATGAGAAACTCTCAATCAGTCTTGATTAACTATACAGCCTAACTCAGTGAACGACACTGTTGAATTACACAGTTAAGACGGACTTATTGAAAATGCTTTGTCAAGTCAGTACCATTTTCCCAATGAGTAAAAGCATAGATGGGAACTGGCGCGGGCATTATTCTTATTTCAAGTTGCCCGATCACGGAAGCGGCTTTAATGCCACTTTCATCGATGAGGGCGGCGCCATTCACGGCACCATCATGGATGACTACGGCCCGGGCGAGGCAACCTTCAGCGGATCGTTTTCCTTCCCGGTGGTGAACTTCATCAAGATCTACAGGAATCGAACCGAGCTTTATACCTACCCAGTGAGATATAGCGGGCGAATGAGTGATGATGGCAAGAGTATGAACGGCACCTGGATCATCAATTCGGAGTATGGGGATACGAAGGGCACCTGGTCCGCGTACCGAATCAGTGAGGAGGAGAATAAAACGGAAGCTAAGCAAAGCAAAGTAAAAGAGCGTGAAATTGACGAGGTTACTATCTAATTGGTGCAAACATGAGCAAAAGAGTTTTTGGATTCTCTCGACTTCTACTAGCCTGCGCGCTTCCGGCAACTTTAGCGGTTTCGACCTGCATGGCACCGCAGCCGGTGACGGCCATGAAGCCAGGCGACAACCTGGTGCTCAAAGGCGTGCCTGAAGTTCCCGACGCCATCGTTGATGAAGCGAACCTCTACACCGAATCACGCAACGCCCATCTCGCTTCGTGGCATCCGTCCAGGAGCGAGATTTTGATCAGCACGCGCTTTGCCGATACAGCCCAGATCCATCAAGTGCGCATGCCGCTTGGCGAGCGAAAACAATTGACCTTCTTCAGAGACAGCATTATAAATGCCTTCTACCAACCGATCGACGGCAATTGCTTTGTTTTCTCAAAAGATCGCGGCGGTGATGAGAACTATCAGAAATACCGATACGATACCGCCACCGGCAAGATCACTCTGCTCACCGATGGGAAGTCGCGCAATACAGGCGGTGTCTGGTCGCATAGCGGCAACTGGTTCGCTTTTGAATCCAACCAGCGCAACAAAAAGGACATGGACATCTACATTGTCAATCCGGAGAACCCGGGCAGCAAACGATGCCTGGCCGAGCTTCAAGGCGGAGGTTTCGCGGTTCTCGATTGGTCGGCGGATGACAAAACCATCCTTGCGGTTGAGGAAATCTCAATCAATGAATCCAGGCTGTGGTTGTTCGATGTAGCCACAGGAAAAAAGACTTTGTTGGCGCCACCACAGACAGTGGCGGAAAAGGTAGCCTACAGAGGCGGCAAATTTTCAAAAGACAATCAAGGGATCTATACCGCTTGTGACCGCGACTCGGAGTTCGTCCGCCTCACTTACATCGATTTGCAATCCGGTCGGTACAAATGCCTGACGCCCCATATCAACTGGGATGTGGAAGACTTCGATGTTTCTTGGGACGGTCACCTCATGGCCTTTGTGACAAACGAAGATGGGCTGAGCAAGCTGCGCATCATCGATTTAAAATCCGAGAAGGAAGTTGCTTCGCCGCCACTACCAGTGGGGCAAATCGGCGAGGTTTCCTGGCACAAAAACAATCACGACCTGGGATTTGTCATGGAAACGGCCAAGTCTCCGGCCGATGTCTACAGCTATAACGTGAAGACAGCGAAACTGACGCGTTGGACAGAGAGTGAGACTGGCGGGATAAACACCACGGAGTTCAAGGATGCCTCTTTGATCAAGTGGAAAAGCTGGGATGGTCAAACAATATCGGGCTACCTCTGGATGCCGCCTGCCCGTTTTACAGGCAAACGACCGGTGCTGATGATCATCCATGGCGGTCCGGAGTCACAGGCCAGGCCGGGTTATCTGGGCAAGCTCAATTATTATCTCAATGAGCTTGGCGTTGCCATCATCATGCCAAACGTGCGAGGCTCGGCAGGGTACGGCAAGACGTTCCTCACTCTGGATAATGGATTATTGCGAGAAGGATCCTACAAAGACATCAACTCCCTCTTCGATTGGATCGCCCAACAACCGGACCTGGACGCTTCGCGGATTATGGTAATGGGCGGCAGCTACGGCGGTTTTATGACCTTAGCAATCGCCACCAATTATGCCGATCGCATTCGTTGTGCCGAGGATATCGTCGGACCTTCCAACCTGGTAACTTTCCTCGAGCGAACCGAAGACTATCGCAAAGATTTGCGGCGGGTTGAGTACGGTGATGAGCGAGATCCAAAAGTGCGCGCATTCCTGGAATCAATCGCGCCTCGCAACCACGTCGACAAAATAAAGAAACCCCTGTTCGTACTGCAAGGTCGTAACGACCCTCGCGTTCCCTGGCAAGAATCAGAAGAAATGGTCGATGCCTTGAAGAAGAATGGCACACCAGTCTGGTTCATGATGGCCAATGACGAGGGTCACGGCTTCGCCAAAAAGAGAAACTCGGACTACTACTTCTACACCACCATCATGTTTTTAAAGGATTACTTGATTCAATGACGACTAAAATATTATGTTTTGCCGGCAGTCTCAGACGCGACTCGCTTAACAAGAAACTGGTAAAGATCGGCATGAAAGCTGCCGAATCCGCCGGTGCCGAAGTAACCTACCTCGACCTCAAGGATTTGCCGTTGCCCGTATATGACGGCGATATCGAGGCTGAATCAGGTCTGCCGGAAAACGCCAAAAAACTGAAAGAGATCATGCTCGCTCATCATGGCCTTTTGATCGCGGCACCCGAGTACAATAGCTCCATATCCGGTGCCTTGAAAAACGCTATCGATTGGGCATCCCGTCCCGGCGAAGGCGAGCCGCCTCTGTCCCTGGCATGTTTTGCCGGCAAAGTAGCCGCTTTGCTAGCCGCTTCTCCGGGGGGTTATGGAGGTCTGCGCGGTTTAACCCATGTGCGATCCATACTGGGTAACATCAAGGTCATCGTTATTCCCGAGCAATATGTGCTGGCACAGGCTCACCAGGCGTTTAATGAAGATGGTTCTCTCAAGGACAGCAAGGTCGATCAGGCGGTCCAGGGTGTGGCTAAACGGTTAGTCGAGGTCACTTCACGCTTGCATGCATAGCAGGGAAGCCGACCTCACGCTCAACAATCTGGATGGTGCCGAGGGATGCAAGCGTGGTATATGGACTTAGATATCGGAATGCCCAGCACCGCTGATGGAAGACAACCAATCTGATCCAAACATAGTGCCCCAAAAGGTCCTTGACCGCTACGAAGTGATCGAAACTATCGGCACGGGAGGAACCGGCACAGTCTTCAAGGCGAAAGATACTCATCTTCCTCGCATCATCGCCATCAAGGCACTAAATCCCAACAAAGAATCAGCCAAAAACATTGTGCGGTTGCACAAAGAAGCCCGCACGATTTGCCAGTTGCGCCATCCGAACATAGTCGAGATTTACGACTTCATCATCGCCAATCGCAAGGAGCCGATGATGGTCATGGAGTTTGTAGAGGGAAAATCTCTCGAGTGCATCATTGCCGAGCAAGGTGCCATGAGCCTTCGCGAAAGCCTCGACATCTTCCTGCAGATTTGCGACGCTATGGATTATGCGCATTCAAGAGGGGTTCTGCACCGCGATCTGGCGCCGAGCAACATCTTGGTCAGTCCCGGGCCAAAAGGCAGAGCCTCGATAAAAGTAGTCGACTTCGGCGTCGCCAAAGTCGAGGACTTGCAAGACAATACGTTTTCAAAAACCGGCTGCCTGGTTGGAACAGTGACGGTGATCAGTCCTGAGCAAGCCACAGGACGAGCAGTAGATGCCAGAAGCGACGTCTATTCGATGGGTTGCCTGATGTATCGCGTACTCACCGGTCAATACCCGCTTGTGGGCGAATCCTTGCTGGAAACCGTCAATAAACAAATACATGAAAAGGCGCCGCCGCTGTCAGCCGGCAATGCCAATCTGGATTATCCCAAAGACCTGGAGGACATTGTCGCCAGGGCATTGAATAAAGCGCCGGAAGAACGCTTTCAAAGCATGAATGAGCTGCGCCTGGCGTTGGAAGAGCTTTTTCTTCATCCCAGTGAACACCCGACAGTCGAGATGGAAGCGCTGGAGATCAATTTGAGCCGCACCTTAAATTTGCCAAAGCGGACGCGTCAAAAACGAAAGACAAAGCTTGTCTACGTGATACCTCTGGCAGTGGCATCGTGCCTGGCTTTGGTCGGTATTGCTCTCATGCACTTCGATTCTGATTCGACATGGGTGAAGACACGAAAGGCGGCCTTACCAGATGAATGCAGAATCTCCAACAAGAACGACCAGACCTGGTTCAATGTTGAAGGCAGAATTTCAGACTCAACCCTTCGTGCGATCGGTGAAAACGATGAGCCGATCCGAATAAAGATTTGGAATGCATCGGTAAGCAATGAGGAACTGGCGAAACTTCTGAAATTGCAATTGATGACTCTAGATCTCCGCAATACAGATATAGATGACTCCAGCCTCGAAATTCTCTCGCGTTGCGCTCAGTTGCGTTGTCTTTTGTTGTCGGGGTGCAAACGCATCTCAAATAGTGGGGTTGAGAAATTGATGCAACTCGAGCATCTCGAAGTTTTAGCCCTGGACGATACCGGGATTGGTGACAGCTGCGTCGAGCTGATCAGTCACAAAAACGGTTTGCATTCAATCAACATTTCGAAAAACCCGAATGTTTCAGATCGTTGCCTGCCATATTTGATGCGCTGCTCATCGCTCAAGGGACTGGAAGTTGCCGAAACCAGCATTTCACCTCGAGGCGCCGCCATGATTCTGAGCTCAATGCCGCTTCAGTTTGTATCACTGAAGGGATTGCACATTACCAACGACGACGTGCCGGCTCAAATTTGCAAAACCTATCAACTGATCGATCTCTCAAACAATTCGATATCGGATTTAGCCCTGGTAAAATTGAACGATCTGCCGCTCTTGTTCTATGTCGACGTGCGTGGTGATTCTCAGGTCACTCCCGGAGGAGCTAAGGCCTTTTGCAACCTTCATAAGCACAAGATGTACATTCTTCAAGACGATTACGGATTCAATGACATGGACTCGGAGTGGTACTACGAACCAGCCTTCTACCAAGCCACAGCGCTGCACCCCGAGGGCATTCGCAATCTAGTCGCCAAATGGCAATTGGATCAATTCGATAGCAGCAATGATCCGCTGGGCAGAGTGGGGAAGGATGCTCGATAGCACCTCAAGGCAGCTCTGCAACCACTGAGCTGAACGGTGCCAGCGGCACTTTGTTTGTATCTATGCTGGCGGCAATTCGACTATCGCTGCATAGAAGAACCTTTGCCTTTGAAGCTTTGAAGCCGGCTGCGGCAAGATCGACGCCAATGTCCAATTGCTTGTCGCTCATATTCAAAAGAACCAGCACCGCCTTTCCATCCGCTTTGCGCACATAGGCCAGAACGTTCGGATCATTGTCGAGCAATTGAATGTAATTGCCGTCTTTCAACGCTTCATTCGATTTCCTCAAATGAAGCAGCTTCTTGTAGTAGTTCAAAATCGAATCGGGATCCTTCTGCTCGACGGCCACGTTGTGCGTTTTGTAATTGTGCGCTACAGGGAGCCAGGGCTTAACGGTCGAGAACCCGGCGTTGGCATCGGCGCTCCATTGCATCGGTGTCCGTTCGCCATCGCGACCTTTCTCTTTTGGCCAACCAATCTTTCCGATCGGATCCTGAACATCTTCTTTGCGCACTGGATCGTTATTTTCCATGCCGATCTCTTCGCCATAATACATAAGCGGTGTGCAGCGCGTCGTAAACAGAAGTGTGGCCATCATCTTCGTGATCTGATCGTTATGCTTGCCGTCGCCATAACGATTGTAGAAGCGAACCACGTCATGATTACCAAACAGGAACGTCGGCTGTCCATTGACCGGATTCTTCTCGATTTCAGCGATGCGCTTTCGAAATTCCGCGGCTGATCGTTTGTTGACGTAGGCAAAACTGAAATCCATGGGCAGCTGAATTTCATCGTTATTCTTGCCGTACATATCATAAAGTTGCTGGACCTCATCTACCGACGTCTCGCCGATGAGAACCGGGTGATCCGGATATGAATCCAGCACGGCACGCAGCTCTTTTAAAACATCATGAATCTCCGGCTGCAGAGTGTTGTATTTATTGATCATGTTCGGATCGCCATAGGCATTTTTTCCGGGCAGAATGGGATTGTCTCTCCACTCGGGATCCTCGAACAATATGCTGATCGCATCAAGCCTGAAACCGGCAACACCTCGATCGAGCCAGAAGCGCGCCACATCATACATGGCTTTGCGCACATCAGGATTACGATAATTGAGATCGGGTTGCTCGGGATAGAAGAAGTGATACCAAAATTGTTTGGTCTGCGGATCCCATTGCCAGGCTGAATGACCGAATAAGGCTTCCCAGTTGTTGGGCGGCCCGCCGTCTTTGCGGTCCCGCCATATGTACCAGTCACGTTTCGGGTTGTTTCGCGAAGAGCGTGATTCGACAAACCAGGGATGTTTGTCGGAGGTGTGGTTCATGACGAAATCCATAATGATTCTGATGTTGCGCTTCTTCGCCTCCCTGACCAGCTCGTCGAAATCTTCCAGCGTTCCATACTCCGGAGCGATGTTGCAATAATCGGAGATGTCGTAGCCGAAATCGACTTGCGGCGATGGATAGCAGGGCGTCAGCCATATGGCATCAATGCCCAGATCTTGAAGGTAATCGAGTTTTTGAGTAATGCCCTTGAGATTGCCCATGCCGCAATTCTTAGCATCGGCAAAACTGCGCGGATAGATCTCGTAAATCACGGCGTGCTTCCACCAGGGATCGCTCTTGCGCTGAGCAATTCCTTCAGCGGCGGCTTCCGAGGTTGTCTCAGCCGCGCTCAACAAGATGCCTTTTGAAGCAGACTCGCTGGAGTAAGCACTGCTGCTAAGGCAAGTCATTGTCGATGCGCCGGCAAAGAGAGATACTGCCAGACAGGAAGCCAGCAAACGTTTCATGATCTACTCCTCCAATCATGCAAATTGGCGCGTTAACTTAATCCGGAGCCGAGGCCGTAATGCCGGTCAGTATAACGCAAGCCTCATCCGCTCCGGGCATTCGAGTGACAGTATTGATTCAACTTAACGTTTCGAAAGAAACGGCTTGCCAGTCAGATTCTCCGGTGCTAACCTGGCAGAGTCTGATATTGCCAATCGGTTTGGGACGTCAATGAACTTGTTCAAGTCCGCGCACCACCATCATCATCATTTCGATTCGCCAGGAGCGGACTGATTGGCTATGCGTTCAAGCATCTAGATCTTTCAGAGCCCGCTCCTGAGCGGGCTTTCTTTTATCTACACAAAGCTATGGTTTGAGGTCTATCAATGACAAAAGAAAAGCTCATGCGCACAAACGAGTCATCCCGTACAAATGCAGGTGCTCATTCAGGACACTTGCGAATGACGATTCCGACGGGGCGCATCCAGGAGAAGGTCTTGAGATTGCTCGAATGCGTCGGTATAAAAATTGCCGACAGCGGTCGATCGTACAAACCTTCTTGCAACGAGGCCGGCGTCGAAATAAAGATGCTCAAAGCCCAAAATATTCCCAGCCTCGTTTCATTGGCCCGGCATGATTGCGGCTTCTCCGGCTACGACTGGATCGAAGAGCAGCAGGCCGATGTAGTCGAGCTTCTCGATCTGGAATTCGATCCGGTGAGAATCGTAGCCGCTGTTCCGGAGATATTTTTGAAAAACGGTTCGGTGAAAGAAAAGCAAGACAATTGGGCGGACTCGATCAAGGCTCTAGGGCGCAAGATTGTCGTGGCCTCCGAGTATCGCCGGCTGACAACCAGGTTTATCGAAAGCCATAAATTGGATGCCGTTTTTCTGCAATCCTTCGGGGCCACGGAGGCACTACCGCCTGAAGATGCGGACATGATCGTCGATAACACCGCCACCGGTACCACACTCAGGGCCAATCGTCTCATCGAGGTTGAAACGTTGATGCGCTCCACGACACGATTCTTTTGCAATCGTGCCGCACTGGAGGACAGCGCCAAGCGTAAGAAGCTCGAAGAGCTGACCATGCTCATGAAGAGCGCAATCCGCGCCCGCGAGAAGGTGCTCCTCGAAATGAACGTTTCAAAAGAGGACTTTCAGCGCCTGGTCTCGGAACTGCCTTGTATGAGAGCGCCGACGATCTCGGAGCTGTACAACGGCGATGGCTATGCCATCAAGATCGCCGTATCAGTGAAAGAGGTTCCTGATCTGATACCGCGAATAGTGGCGCTCGGCGGTCGTGACATTCTTGAGTACAAACTGGAAAAGATCGTCATATGACAGGGGTGCAGGTAGATCTGGTAGATATCGGCGGTGGCAACATCGGCAGTGTTCGACGTTGCCTGGAAAGGCTGTCGGTGCCGTTTAACAACGTCGATGCCGAAAATCCGCCGGATGGATCTCGGCCGTTGATCTTACCCGGGGTCGGCGAATTCGGATCGGTGATGAGCCATTTATCCGCCTCCAAGCTCGATGGCATCGTGGTCGATCTGGTGCGAGCCGGAACGCCATTTCTTGGCATATGCGTGGGCATGCAGATTCTCTTCGAGGGCTCGGAAGAAGCACCTGATATACCAGGTCTGGGCTTGGTGCAGGGAAAGGTGGTTCGCTTCAAGGCGCCGAAAGTTCCCCAAATCGGTTGGAACTTTATCGTCCCGTCCGACAATTCCTGGCAATCAGGTTATGTTTACTTTGTCAACTCATTTTATCCCTCACCAAGCGATCAGTCGCTCGTGCTCTATCATGCCGTCTATGGCGACAAATTCTGCGCCGCGGTGCAAAGCAAGAATATAACCGCCTTTCAATTCCATCCCGAGAAAAGCGGAAGCTTCGGACAAACGCTCTTGAGGAGGTGGCTCGATAGTGTCTCTCAATAAGAAGGTTCAGGAAACCAGGACCTCGACATCAGAGTTCAAGAGCGGCTTGTGCAAGAGAATTATTCCTTGCCTCGATGTAGACAACGGCATGACAGTCAAAGGCGTCAACTTCTCCAATCTTCGCAACATAGGCGATCCGGTCGAACTGGCGCTGGCATATGAAGGTCAGGGGGCGGACGAGTTGACCTTCCTCGACATCTCGGCCTCGCGAGACGAGCGCGCCACATTGGTTCACCTCGTCGAGCGGGTAGCCGATAACCTCTCCATTCCCTTCACCGTCGGCGGTGGCATAGCGTCGCTCGACGACGTGAAAAGATTATTGGGAAGTGGTGCCGACAAAATTTCAATCAACACATCTGCCGTCTTACGACCGGAGCTGATCACCGAAGTGGCGCGCGCCTGCGGTTCGCAATGTTGCGTCGTGGCCATCGACGCCCGCAAGACATCAGCTCCCGGCGAAGACCCGATCTGGGAAGTCCTCATAAAGGGCGGCTCTAAAACAACCGGACTGAGCGCATTCAAATGGGCGGAAGAATGCATCGAGCGAGGCGCCGGTGAAATACTGCTGACTTCATGGGACAAAGACGGCACTCTCGAGGGATTCGACATAGAAATGGTGCGCTACTTTTCCGAACGCCTCAGTGTTCCCATCATCGCCTCCGGCGGAGCGCGAGATCCGGAAAGCTTTATTGAGGTATTCGAGCGAGGTCAGGCTGATGCGGCTCTGGCAGCCAGCATTTTTCACGACGGCACCTGGACCATCGCAGCGATTAAGGATGAATTGAAGAAAGCAGGAGTGCCGGTCAGAATATGTTAGTTCCAAGCATCGATATCATGAACGGGCGAGCCGTTCAGCTAAAGCAAGGCAAAGAGTTCGTACTGCAAAGCGAACGTGACCCGATCGATCTGGCAAAGGAATTTAATCGCTATGGCGAAATAGCAGTCATAGATCTTGATGCCGCCATGGGAAAAGGCAGCAACCGGGATCTTATCAAAGAGATTTGCAAGGTAGCCGATGTCAGAGTCGGAGGCGGCCTGCGCGATGCCGATAGTGGTCGCGATCTCTTGAAAGCGGG
>JAJPJO010000542.1 GCA_021324135.1 Pseudomonadota bacterium | reverse complement strand
CCGCCACCCTCGCCCGGGTTGCCCAGGTTCTCGGACAGCGGCGGTACGCTGCCGGCTGGATAAGCCACCCATGAGCCTTTGATCCGTGCCTTTGCTTTGCTCTGTCGCCAGAAGAACGTGCCGGAGGCTATCTTACCCTTCTCACCTCGATCGATCGACCCGCTAAAAACCACAGGCCACGTGGTTTGCCCGCTCGGCACGTCGTATTCCTTTTGAAATGAGAGACCCTCGCCCCCGGGGTGCACGCCTCCGGTTACCGAAAAGCCCCCGAAGTTATCTTTTCCTCTGCCGGATAAATCGCGCCCGGCTTGCTCCATATTCGATTGAAACTCCTGAGCCAGCATCTTGCCTTGCGGGCCATCGATGAACATGCGAATATGCCAGGTCCTATTCAATCCGAGCGCACCGGGATTGGTTTGCGTTTGTCCACTGCTGGAGTTGGCACTGGCATTGGCGGGGTTGGCGCTGCCCGGCTCACCATGGGAAGCCGATATTTTTGAATAAGCAAACCAGCCGATGAAGGCAATCACACCGAGAATGCCCAGGCAGGCAACAATTTTAGACATCATGTTCGAGCCGCCTGCGGCCTGCCCTGATTTATCTTTGCCAGCCGGCAGGCTTGCATCGCTTCCCTTGCCGCCTCTGAAATCGAAGCGCTTTGCTTTGCCTTTGCTTACCTCTTTGCCGCCAGGCTGCTCGTTCGTTCCTGATTGATCCTCAGTGCCGGCTTGAGGCGGTTGCTTCGTAATCTCGCTCGTCGAGCTCCTCTTCGGCAGCGGCATCGATACAAAGGGACGTTCGCCTTTGCCCTCATCGCCCTTCTCGGAATCATCGCGCAGGCTCGGATATTCGCCCTCACTCAGAGTTATCGGCGCCTCAGGAGTGCGATGCAACCAGTAATCGTATTCTTCATCCGAGGCATGAATCGTGCCCGAGCGATGTTCTTTAGGCTCGACATGCGCCGACCATTCGCTCATGGTAAAGGAGTAGTTTGCACCGTCCTGTAAAACGAGCAGAGTGTTTTCGATTGCCATGTAACCGGGCAGCGCCGAGCGCGTTACCTCACCGGCGCTCGCTTCCGAGATTCTGTCACTATTGGCGTTTTGCCGGTCCCGGTCGACCCCGGACTGCTGAGACGGCTCTGCTGCAGTCTTGGACCCGTTGTCCGGCGACTCCGCCTGCGCGGCTGAGGATTTGGCTGCCTCATCGCCGGTAGTGGCACTCTGCTGTTCAGTCGCCCCACTTGAGAGCGTTTCTGTCTGGGGCGAGCTTGCCTCTGCGCCGTCCGCCGGAGTGAATGGCGGCGAACCAATAAAGTCAGCTAGTGTAGTGCCGGCCGGTCCATTAGCAGGAGCGCTTTGAATGGCAAGAGGGGAAGACGGGTTGGCGGCTGAGGCATCACCCGTGGTTGCATTGGCAGCGGCATTCCCGGGCGGCCCATCTGCGAGCGGCCCATTTCCGGACGCCCCGTCGGCAGGGACAACATCGGCGGCAGGCGCTTGTTTCGCCCGCTCGCTTTCAAGAAAGGAGCGTGAGCCATGGAATACCTTTGGCTTGGGCGTCATCTCGGCGTTGAACTTGCAGCGTGTCACGACGCGCTCGACCAGAAGCGGGTCGTTGTGTTGCTGGAGTGTTTGGGGAGTATTCTGCAAACCGCTGTTGGGAACGAAGACTTGCATTTTGGTGGGTGAATGGCGCGACAATTTTCCACCGCAAGAGCGACAGCTTCTGACGGCTTGCCTCAGAACAGCGCCGCAATTTTGGCAAATCATCAACTCCACCATCTATTCTCCTGCGGCATCCTGCTTCGATTCATTCTTGCTGGCAAAACTATCGGCGATGACGTGCATTTTTTCAACCAATCTTTTATTGATCTTATGGTCGGGTAAATCCTTGAAATCAAGTGCTCTTAATTGGAACACACCAGCGACGGTGCCGACACGGTAGCAGAAAAATGTCTGTTCATTTTGCCCGACGACCCGGTCAATGTTCAACTTCTCTTCATCCGTGATTAGCTCGAACTTCATCTCGGTATTGACGCGATTGAAAAAGTTTTGCATGGTTTGATGCTTCAGTTTCCGGCCGTCGACGCGGAACATCTGCGGTCCGAGCAGGTCCCCGTCTTTCTTTGCCAGGGCAAAAATGCACATCGTGCCCATGCTGATAATAATCTGATTTTTGAAATCATCCGGCAGATGCTGCAATGACTTGAGGCTCGTACACAAGCCGATTTGATATCGCGCTGTTTCAGAAGTGATGTTCACAAGCGTATCTTTCTCGAGAAAGTTGTCCATCTCGTCTAAATAGAGGGCCACCCGGCGCTCGTCCGATTGACGTTCGCGGCAGAGCGAAACGGCTGCTTGCTGCAATCCGGTTATGATCAAACTGCCAAGCAAGTTGGCGTTTTGATCCAACTCGCCTCTCGAGACCTTGATGATCAAAACTTTTCTTTGCCTGATGATCTCCTTCAGATTCAGGTCGCTGACCGGTTTTGTCAGTATTGGTCTGATCCGCCCATCAGAGAGCATTGGACCCACCCGGTTCAAAATCGGCTCAACCCAGGTTATCCACTGATCGGTGCGCGCCAGCTTTTTATATTGATTCCAGTTTTCACATATAGTGGTGTACTCGGTTTTCTCGTGCTTTTTGCGTTCGATGGCATCCAGCATGATATCTCGAAAGTCATTGTCTTGAAGGAGCGACGGCAAATCAACAAGTGTGCGGCCATTGGCCATCAGCAAGAGAGCCGTATTTCTCAAGATATTCGCCGTCTGAGCATTCCATTGACTTTGCGAACCGGGTGGTTCGGTGTAAATAGCTTTGAAACCATGGACGATGGCAGAGGCGGCCGCCTGCAGATCGCCGTCAGCCGGCATCTCGAGCGGGTTGTACGCGAGCGAGCCGGACGCGCGGGTCGGATCGATCACCAGCACTCGATCGGCATAATCGGCTGCATTATGCTGGGCTGCCATCCAGTCGATCACGAGGTCGGACAGCTCACCATCAGAATCGATGACGACAACGGCGCGATCCTCTGCCTTGATATCGTGCACCACCATTGATGCCATCAATCGTGTTTTGCCTTTGTCGCTGCTGCCAAGGATTAGTATATGAGGATTCTTGTCCCGCATCTCAGCCGGTATCGACAGGTTTTTTGCATGCCAAAACGCCCACGGTCTCCACTCGACCCGGGCACCGAGCGGCACGCTTCCCGGCTTGAGCGGTTTACCCAATTCGCGCACCATCTTTCCATGCAACGAACGGAATTGAGAGGGAATGTATTTTTGCTTTTCCCAGATGTTTACTAATCCACTCGGTCCGAAGAAGCGTAACGAGATGCATACAATCAAGGTGCCTAAAGCCAGCAGGCCTGCTGCAACATACATAAAGACATCTCGCAAAGGCATGGCTCTGGAGGGCGGCTGCGGCTCTAGTGGTGCAGGGCTTCTGTTGTCGAAAGGATTATGAGCGATCTGAGGTTGCAGTGTTTGTGTTCCGATCCAGGTGCCCTCGGCCGGTCCCTTAAATCTATGGAAGAAGCCGCCGCTGATGCCCGGTATGCCGGCCCGCCTCCATGCACCATTGGCGGTGCGGAGCAGACCGTTTCTATCCGGTGAATATACCTGGGCACTGAACTCGGTTCTGCCGCTAGGGGCGCCGTGCGCCACATATAGCTGTTCGTACGACTGTTGAAATGAAATTTGACCGGGAGCGATCAACCTGCCATTGAGGATTTGAAATTTACCCCTGGCATCACTGCCGCGGCCGGTGAAGGCAGTGCCGTTTTGATCGATGATAACTTGTGCGCTCGTATTATCAGGTTCAACCACGAAAGTCCACTTGCCCGCCACCACCGGCAGTGATGGCGAAATGTTATTCCTGAGCTGCGGTGTCCCCTCCACCTCTTGCAGGATCGGCCCTATGGGCTGATTCTGCACTTGTGCCGGCGGGTGTGAAGCGCTGATTGCATATGCGATCACGAGCGCGCCTGCAAGAATCGCCGCTGCCAGTATGAAGAGACTCTTGCCTGTGAGAGTGAAACCAAATGAGAATTCTTTATTGAGCCAATCATTTTTCATTGAGGAAACGGCAAGCGAGTTTTTGCGCTCCACTGCTCGCTTTGCATTCGAGTGCACCGGACGTCCTGCTCTTGAGCGTTCTGCTTTCTCAGACGGGGGCATTTTTTGCCGCCGGCCGGGCGGCTGCCGATCATGAGATCTGTGGCGCTCTGATGCCGAAGCATCATCGTTTGCCTCTGGAGATGACGGCTCGGATTTAGCAAAAAAATCGAAAGCATCAGCCCGCCTTTTCAACTGCGGTTGCTTCTCGCGAACGCCCAATACAGGCTTGCCTATCGATATGGACATGGACGATGGGTTGTTGCTCTGCTCCGGCTCGACTGGCTGTTCTTGGGCAGTGGCACCGCAGGAGGTGCACTGATCGTCTTCGTCCCGAATGATAAATCCACAACGGTGGCAGATGAGAAGTTTCAATCTTCAAACTCCCTTCCCAGGCTCATTGGTGCTAACTCTGGGAACTGCTTTTGCTCTTCTTCTCACTGGCGAAACTATCGGTGATGGCATGCATCTTTTCGACCAATTTCTTGTTGATCTTCTTCTCCGGTATGTCTTTGAAGTCATATGCTCTCAACTTGAACACGCCCGCGACCGTGCCGACTCTGTAGCAGAAATATGTCTGCTCGTTTTGTCCGACGATGCGGTCGATGTTCAATTTTTCCTCGTCCATGATCAACTCGAACTGCGGAGAAGTGTTGACCTTGTTGAAGAAGTTCTGAATTGTCTGGTGCTTGATCTTTCTTCCATCCACGCGGAACATCTGCGGACCGAGCATGTCCCCGTCCTTCTTCGAGAGGGCGAATATGCACATCGTGCCCATGCTGATTACCAGCTGGTTTCTGTAGTCTTCAGGCAAGTGCTGCAGAGTCTTGACGGTGGCGCAGAACCCGATCTGGAAGCGCATAGTTTCCGAAGTGATGTTCTCAACCGTTTCCTTCTCAATGAAGTTGTCCATCTCATCTACATATAGAGCAACCGGGCGTTCCTTCGTGCTGCCGTCTCGGCACAAAGACATGGTTGCTTGCTGGAGTCCGGTGATCATCAAGCTGCCAAGCAAGTTAGCGTTTTGATCCAGTTCGCCTTGTGGAATTTTGACGATCAGAATTTTCTTCTGTTTGATAATGTCTTTCAATTTCAAGTCGCTGACCGGCTTTGTGAGAATCGGCCTGATGCGTCCATCGGACAACATGGGACCGACTCTGTTTAAAATCGGCTCAACCCAGTTGATCCATTGATCGGTTCGCGCCAGTTTTTTGTACTGGTTCCAGGTCTCGGATATTGTTATGTACTCGGTCTTATCCTGTTTCTTGCGCTCGACCGCCTCGAGCATGACGTCGCGGAAATCGTTGTCTTGCAAAAGCATCGGCAAATCGGTCAGGGTTCGACCATTGGCGATCAGCAACAAGGCTGCGTTACGCAAGATGTTGGCAGTCTGAGCGTTCCACTGACTTTGGGCTCCGGGCGGCTCGGTATATATAGCCTTGAAACCATGGACGATGGCGGAGGCCGCCGCTTGCAGATCGCCGTCTTCCGGCATCTCTAAGGGGTTGTAGGCTAGCGATCCTGCCTTGTATGTCGGATCGACGAGCACGACTCGTTTGGCATAACGAGCGCCGTCGGTTTGAGATGCGATCCACTCTATAACCAGATCGGAGAGCTGCCCGTCCGAATCGATCAGGACAATGGCCCGGTCTTCGGATTTGATGTCGTGTGTCACCATGGATGCCATCAAACTGGTTTTGCCTTTGTCGGCACCACCCATGATCAGTATGTGCGGATTTTGCCTGCGAATGTCTACTGGAATCGATAAATATTTCGGATTCCAGAATGACCACCACTTCCAATCCATGCGCTTACCGAGCGGAACGCTGCCCGGCTTGAGGGGTTTGCCGAACTCATACACCATCTTCATATGCAATGAGCGGAACTGAGATGGAATGTATTTTTCCTTCTCCCAGATGTTCATCTGTCCGCCCGGACCGAACAAGCGCAGGAAGCACAGGAATATAGTTACGCCGACGGCAATGAGAAAACCGGCGATCATCAAGAAGAAATGCTGGGCTTCCTGATAGCTCGACTTATTGGTCGTGGCACCGGGAGCGACAGTTGGATTATCGAGTGCCTTAAACGGGTTAGCGCCGAAGTTCATGGAGAAACCGCCACCCGGATTTGATGCCACTTGCGTTGTTTGTTGCGGAATATTGACAGCCACTTGCTGGGCAGTCCATTTGCCTCTGATCGTCTCCATTCTTGATTTATTGAAGTAGCTCTGCGTGTAGCCCTTTTTCACCTGGGTCTGCCATTGTCCGTAGTCGGTGGCTACCAGTCCGGTGTTGCGGTCAGGCGGGAGCAAACGGCTGCTATAGATAATAACGTTGAGGAATGCGCCGCGGCGGCGCGCCTCTTCGTCATATTTCTTGGCGAAGACGATCTGATCGGGCGGTTGCAATTGACCCTGCACCTGGAAGTTGCTCTGCCCTTCCTGTCCCTGTCCGGCAAAAACGGTTCCGGACTGTTGGAGCACCATGATGCCGTTGATCACCTGTCCATTGAGTTCGGTTTGCGTCTTCCACTGCCCTGCCACTATGGGTGGTTGCCAGACGCCCTGCTGACCTTGAGCTTGCCCTTGACCCTGCATGCCCTGGTTCGGAACAGGCATGACGCCCGGCCCGCCAGGCATGCCTTGTGCTCCCGGCATCATCCCTGGTGCGCCGCCTTGCATCATCCCTGGTGCGCCTTGCATCATGCCTGGAGCGCCGCCCGGCATCATTGCCTGACCGCCCGGCATACCGCCGCCAAACGGGCCGCCGCCACCACCTCTGGTGCTGGCGCCGGGCATCTGCTGGGCCACCTGCTGGGCTCCCGTTCCGACTTTGACGAATGACATGAGCCATCCGGGAATCTGAACGAGAATGAAAAGACCGACGGCAATCAAAACGCCGGCTGTCTTTCTGGAGACGTTCAAGCCCATGAAGCTGATTTCTTCCTCTAGCCAGTTCAGCGCCGTGCCACTGTCTTTGGAGGCATCCTTTTCCTTGCTGTCTTCATCCTCTTCGTCTTCGGCGTCCGAGGCTGATTTTTGCATTTTGTTAGTTAATGCCGGCGATGCCGGCTTGCTGGCGCCGCTGAAGCTGCGTCTCTGCGGAGACTTGCTTGGCTTCTTCTCTTCCTCTTCGTCTTCCGATTCGTGCTCTTCGCCTTTGTGCTCGGAGACTGCGGCTTTAGGCTCCGCTTCATCTTCGGAAACTTTCAATTTCGGACGGTTCTGAGTAATGCTTTTCGGCATTGCCACCTTTGGACGTGCTTGCGCCTCCGCCTCCACCGGTGGTGGCTCAGCTATGCTCGGCTCCGGCTTGCTGTCTGAAGGACCCGGGGGCCTGAAGCCGAGATCGCTATCGCTCTCGGACTGCTTTTCTTTTGACTGTCGCTTGATCTCCTGCGAAAGTTCCGCGCTGCTGCTCCGCGGAGCCGGCTCATCTTCGACAAAAGTGCTTGTCGGTCGGCGCGCCGCCGGATCGGCCGGGGCGGAGAAGAAGTCGAACTGCTCGTCGTCGCCGAAAAAGCTGCTCGACTCGCGTTTGGTAGTGCTCTCCGCTTCACCTTTCTCGACTGTGCGGTTACCCTTTCCGAAGAAATTCTCGAGCTCCGATTTAGCGTTTTCCGTTGCCGAGTCAACCGGCGGCCTCAGTCCCGTCAGCATCGGAGTGAGAGGAGCATGCGCCTCCGTCCCGTCGGTATCTGCGCCGATAGCGATCGGATTGACTTTCTCTTTGCTTGCCGCCGGATCTCGATCAGCAGATGTGTCTGTTGGTTCAACTCCGATGGGAGCTGGTTTCTCCGGCTTTACCTGATCGGTCTGGCTGGGGACGGACCCCGGTGTGCTGGTAGTCTCAATGGCTTCTGCCTGCGTGGCCGCCGGGGCAAGTTCTTCCGCGCTCGGGCTCGATTCCGGCGCCGGGGCCGCTGCCGATTCCGGCTTCCTCTCAGGTTCTGCTTGCTTGGACTCGGCCGCCGGAGGACGAAGAAGCGATCCCGCCATGAAGCCGGCCATACCGCCGCCGATGGCGATCGATATAGCAGCGCCGGGTTGCGAGCTCAGACTGGCAACTTGCAGAATCGGATTCTTGTTTTTCTGGCTCGAGTCGTCAGGCGCTCCAGCGATGCCATTGCCGGTCGCGCCGGCCGTGCTCGCGCTGCTTGCTGCTGAGTGAGCGCTTTTATCCTCGAAAAAGGCGTCTGGAGCTTTATTGTCCTGGGGCTCGCTTTTGCCCTTCTCATCGGACATTTCAGCGGCAGTAAGTTTGAGTGCCTCCATGCCCGCATCAGGAGTGCTTTTCAGAGTGAGCTCCCCGAACCCGTCCTCGGCTTTGCCGGGCGGTTCTGCAAAAACGGCATCCAGTCCCGATTCCCTGATCGCTCCATTAGATTGGAAGAAGGCCGCTCCGCTGGCGGCGTAGTCGGGATCGGGCGCGGCCTGCTTTAAGGGCGATTGCCAGTCGAAGTCATTTCGGCTCAGCCCGCCAGGCTCGGCTGGCGATGCGGCTGAGGCCGATCCCTGTCCTGGTCCTTGTCCTGATCCGACATCGCTGTTTTGCGGTGTGCCGTCATCGACGCTCCATTCGCGAGCCTTGACGTCGGCGGATGAAGGGTCCTCGATTTCCAGCTGATCGCCAAAGAACTCATTGGGGAGCTTGGCAATCGGCGCTGCCGGGATACCGAAAAGACTGCTGGTACTGTTGCCGTTCTTGCCGTTTGTGCCATTACCATTGCCGCCGTTGCCGGAGGCATGATGCTCGCTGTCGCCGTTGCCGTTTCCGTTTCCGCCCGGATTGGCTCCATAGCTGGACTGCTCTCCGCCATCATCGAGGCCCGGCATCTCGTGGCGTGGTCTGATCGCCAGCGCGTTCAACTGTCTTTCGGTGACAACCCGCTCGAGCAGCAGATGATCTTGTTTGAGCGAAACGGCAAGAGGTGGACGAGCCTGACTGAATGCGGGCATTTGCGTGGGCGTATTGAGAGCCAATTGCACACCGCAACCGGTGCAATGCTTACCTCTTGTGCGAATCACTACTCCACAGCTCTGGCAGATAAGAAGTTTCAATTTCAAAACTCCCGCTTCAATGCAATGTTAGAAACTACCGGTGACATACTACTAATTACTTTCTACCCGTTTTCGAGCAGCGAAACCCAGACTAGAAGCTCTTATTTGCCGCTCAGGCAAAGCCATGACCTTTATTCTCAGACTGATCGAATGTTGGTAAGGTGCTCGAATTTAAGACATGATGGGCACTTTAGCCGCTCAAGAGGCATGTTACAGTCGAGCCACTCCCTTGTCAAGCAGTTCTAATGCTAATTATAATGAGTATCTCAAGCGTAGTTTGCTCTTAGTCGGGGTCAGTTTCAAAAACAAGCGCTTGAGGAGAGACAATCGCCACTCCAGGCATTAAACTAGGGAGAGGCGGTGGATCAAATCACATCAGGACGAGCTCTAGACAGGTTGACGCGTTTTTCTTAATCAAAATTGGCTCAAAACGCTGCATTACTGAAGATTGCGGGTACAAAGGTAAGTGGGAGCATGTACCTGAACGTCAGATAAGTAGGCTGAGAACGCCCGGACGAACTGGCGGTCGTAGATGAGCCGAGCAAAAGGGAACTCTTAATGGCACGGGACGAACAAAGCAGTAATGGCAACGGGCGAAGCAACGGCAGCTCAGGCAAGTCCGGCAGGCAAGACTCCCCATTATCAGCCAGAAGAGCCCGCTTGCGCTCATTAGCCAGGCAGGCTTTACCCCCGGATCCGTATTCGAAGGGCAAGCCGGAAGATGAAGCCGATCCGGCTTCATCGCTTGAGCTGGAGCCGATGGATCAGAGTGCCGAGAACGGCGACTCCGACCCTAACTCCGGAGCAGCACCGGCTCAGCCCGCTGCGCCACAACCGCAAGACGCCTGGCTCGAGCAATCACTCAAGCTTCTAACACCGTCGGCTTCAAACAGCTCTGACCCGAATGCTCAAAATCAAACAACGAGCTCGGATCCGGGTGCTGCATATGGCGGCGCCATGACCGGCAGCGGTTATGCCACTGCCCAGCCGGGTTATGCGCAGTTTCCCCAGAATGGTCCTGGCGAGCCCCAGGCACCATACACTCAGGTGGAGCCGCCGAGCAGTTTCGGTCCGCAAGTCGAGCCGCCGCCCAGTGGCTTTGACTTCAGCCAGGCAGCGGCTTTCGTCCAGCCGCCCTCCGATCTCATGTTCCAGAAAAACGAGGGAGGCTCCCCCGAGCCGGCTCCAGCCAATCTAAATGATTATGCTCAGGCAGCTGAAAGCATTGCCGCCTCATCGTTTTCCCAAAATGCTCCTTTTGATTTTAGCAATTCAGCAAGCGCTGAGGATTCCACAAGGGGAGGGGGATCGGGCTCCGAGGACCAATCAGCAGCCGCACCACATACGACACCAGCACCCGATCAACAGAGGACGGCGCCTTATTCCGGATACACAGCCTTCGCCTCAAGCCCGTCCGCTTTCTCCGGCTCCAATTTTGGAGCGGAGCCAGGCGCCGGCGAGACTGCCAACAGCCCGACCGGTCTTGGCGGAGCCGGCGATGCCACTCAAGAGGGGCAGGGATACGGCGATAACCACACCACATTCGGTGCGCAGTCGGATGCCGGATCGCCCTTCGATTATGGTACTGCATCTGGTGCAAGCCCGTCTTTCACCCAGGTAACCTCCAAACTGGACGCACAACAAGAAGAAAGCGAGCAGGCTTCCGGAAGAAAGCGGCGGACATCGAAGAAGTCGGAGTCGGAACCGGAATCGCCAATCGCCGATGCCGTGTCGCCTGCTCCGCAAAGCGCTGTCACTTCGAGCAAACTGGAGCTTGATTACACGAGCAGTTCCGATAATGAAAAGGACAACGCGCCATCGGTCTACGCAGATGATGAGCCGGGAGCCGGCCCGCCGACTTCCAATTGGGGCGAGACGCCGCCCTTGAATGCAAGCTCCGCCGGAGCGGCCGACCCACAGTCGAGTTCAAAGCCTGCCGCCAATACATCTTCATCCGATCGATCGCAATCACCTCCAGTCAATTATAATTCGCAATCAGACGATGATCGTCCTACCCAGGCTCCAGGTATGAGTTCGAACAAAGAGACATCAACAACTTCTGCCACTAGCGGTAGTGCGGCGGTCACCCCGACCCTGCCGATCGAAGTGTTGACGAAGAGCCAGGTGGAGGCTCTGGAACTGCTAGGCAGCATCGATCAGGCTCTGGGCGTTTGCGCCATGAATTTGTCGGCGATGAAAACGGCTGCCAGCGAGCAGACTGAAGCGCTCAAGAATCTCAAAGAGACGCTCCAGAATCAAACTTTCTTTGAGATAGGGCTGAACCTCAACACCTTGATGGAATCGATGTCGGCCGCTCTCGAGCCGATGAAGGCAGTCGGGGAGCTGGTGCCGGCAATCGACCAGCTTGTCTCGACGATGGTCGGCCGGGAAGAGCGCGACAAGGAGATGCATACCTCGCCCGATCGTCTGGCCATGGCGCTGGCTGATCAACTTGGAAGCGGACAGATTGATCCGTGGACTTTCAAGCGCGCCTATATGGCGATTTATCCTGATGAGCATCCGGCCGATTTGCTCCGCCGTCTGGTCGAGCTGCTTGGCACGCAAAGATTGTCCGGCGAGCTCTTTAGAGCCGCTTACGACGCGGTGCAAGCGGCCGAGCCGGCCCCCGGCACCGCTGGTAGTACCAGAGAAGTGATCAAGGTCGTGCCTGATCCGGAGACAGTAAAACAACTCGAGGAAATTCAGCGGCAATTCGACGAGTTGAAGCGAAACAATGAAGAGCTGAAGCGCCTGAACGAAGAGTTGCGCAGCATCGCCACTGACAAGGATTCCGACGCGACGGCCAATCTGGAGGAGCGGGAAAGGGACTTCCAGCGCCGCATCGAAGAGCGCGAGCAGGAATTGCTCAAGCGGCTCGAGGAGCGCGAATCCGAATATGCCGATCTGCTGGCCGCAAAAGAGCAGGAGATTCAAGATACCCAGGATATGTTGCACTCTCGCTTTGAGGAGTTCAACTCTCGTTATGAAGAGCTGGTCGAGACGGTCAATCAGCGTGATGAAGAGCTGAAGTCCAAAGAAGATGAGGTGGCCCGCAAGGAATCAGAGGTTGCGCAACTGAAGGCGCAGCTGGACGAGATCAAAGAACAATTCAGAGAAACTGTCGAAGACATGCAAAAGCAATTGTCATCGAGTCAGCGCGTGTCAGAGCAAGCCAGCAAGCCGGCTCCGGCTGCACCGACGCCGGCCGTGCAACAAGACGAGCGCCAGAAATCGAGTGGATTCTTCGATGCCGAGCCCAAGGGCGGCTTCCTCGACAGCGGTCCGGCACGCCCGCTCTTCCAGCAGCAAATGGATACATTTAACAGCATGTCGCGTCCGCCTGCCCAGCCTGCGGCGCCGACACCCGGACCGCCGACACCGGTGCCGAGCGAGTCACAGCCAAGTTTCCCGCCTGCACCACCTACAGCACCAATACCGGAGCCGTCCAATCAAGCCGTTCCCAGACCGCCGCAAAATCAAGGCATCGGGCCGCTGACTCAGGGCAGCTATGGCAGTGGCGTGCGCGCCCAGGTCTTTGAAGTGATCGTCCGTCAGGCATTAGCCGGTGCACCCTGGAAAGAAATCTGCGCCGGACCGATGCAGGTCAACAACATCACTCCCGAGGAAGTGGAAGCGGAAGTGCGCCGGCGTGAAACACTGCTCAAGAAGTAGTTTGCCGTGGCGGTCAAACCTTTATTTGTTTAACTCTTTCTGCTTCGCCGCTGATCGCGCCTTTTGAGCTTCGAAGGCTGCCTCTACTTGCTTCCACTGCTTGACGATCGGCTCCATGTTGCTCATGCAATAAAAGGTGATTTGAGCCGGCATGCTTTCGAAGGTGAGAAGAACCGTGAAAATCGTCAGACCGATGGTGACCAGCGTGCAGAGCACAATCACGGTGCGGGTGAATTTGAATTGCTCATCGACGCGTTTGGCCAGCTGAGCAATCTGCTCTTCCAGTTCGGTTCTTTTTTCTGATTGTTCAAGCGCGACTGTCTTTTTTTCGCCTGACTCTTTTGGATCCATTTAGATAAGCTCCAATTCGATTCCACAAGACTCGACCGGCTTGCATTATATCCTCTTTGATAGACACTTCAAGAGCTCCGCAATTCCTCACAGGCGCGCTTGAGCGCCAGCAGCAATTGATCGGCGTCTTTGGGCAGAATTGTCCGGAAATCAATGATCACACAGTCGTCTTGAATCAAACTAATCACGGGCGGATCGCCGTTGCGCAAAGCCGATGAGATTGCCTCCGCCGTCACTCCGGCTCTTGAGGGTGAGAGAGAAAGCGCGAATGAGGGCAGCGTTTTTCCCGGCATGCTGCCGCCGCCGAGCGCCGATTGGCAGGCAACAAGCGCCGGCTTGAATGAAGAAATCTCATTCAGCGCCTCGATTTTTTCGATGAATGATTGAACGCGTGTTTTCAATTCATGAGATGGAACGGCTGCCAGACTGATAACCGGCAGGTTCGCCCGGGCGTTTGGCGATAAATACTGAGCCAGGACGATCTCAATCAGACCGATAATCAGCTTGTCCGCTCGCAATGCTCGGTACATGGGATTCTTGCGCAGGCGCTCGACCAGCTCTTTTCGACCGGCTATGATTCCGGCTTGCGGGCCGCCAAGCAGTTTGTCACCTGAGAACATGACCAGATCAACGCCGCTTTTGATCACCCGATCGACTGTCGGCTCGTACGCCAGACCTAATTGGGAGACATCGAAAAATGCGCCGCTGCCCAGATCTTCCACGAGCGGCACTTTTGTCTTCTGAGCCAGAGCAACCAGCTGCGCGATATCCGGCTCTTCGGTGAAGCCGCTGATCTCGAAGTTGGAGCGATGGCAGCGCAAGAAAAAGCCGGTTTGCTCGGAAACGGCCGCGGCGAAGTCGCTTGCCCGGGTGCGGTTGGTGGTGCCGACCTCCTTCAGTTTGCCGCCCGCTTTTGTGATCACGTCGGGCAGCCGAAATGCGCCGCCGATCTCGATCAATTCGCCGCGCGAGACGACGACCTCTTTGCCCTCGGCCAGCGAGGAAACGGCAAGCATGACGGCCGAGGCGTTATTGTTCACGACGATTGCCGCCTCGCAGCCAGTCAAAAGCGACATCAAACGACTGATCATGGCGGTGCGCTCGCCGCGTTTTCCGGTATCGAGATTGAGCTCCAGGCTGGTGTAGCCCTGGGCCATCTCGTACAGCTGGTTCAGCACCAGAGGCGGCAGAGGGGCGCGTCCGAGATTTGTATTCAGGATCACGCCTGTGCCGTTTATCACCCTGCGCACTCCGCCCTTGAGCAGCTCTTGCGCGCTCCTGGCGACTTTCTCGGCGACAATCTCAGGTGATAACTCGGCGCCGCCTTCAGGCGCGGCATTCTCCGCCGGCTCCGCTCGGTTAATAGAGCGCCTGTAGCGCTCGAGCTCTTCGCGCACCAGCTCGACGATGATTTCGTGGCGCACTTGCTCCGCCAATTTGATCAAGGCAGGCTCACGTAAAACCCTGTCCACCTGCGGCAAACGGGCGAAAGTTTCAGTAGCGGCTTTTCTCTTGGTCATGGCAATAATTTACGACAAAATTCATCGGAAAGGGGTTGTCAGAAGGCGGATAAACAGGAACAATTAGAATGTGTAGTAAGATCCAACGAAAGGCATGTTTCTTTGAGTTCTCCCTTTGGTCAATGAGGTCCAAAAAAGTGGGCAAGAGTTTACGTCACAAAACACTTTATCAAGATAAAGACTGGCTTTATCAGAAATATGTCAAAGAAAAGCTCAGCACAGTGCAAATCGCCAAACTCTACCGCGAGCAGGAGAATAAATGGTGCGACCCCAACACCATTTCGCGTTGGCTCAAGAAGCACGGCATCAATATGCGCTCGCTTGCCGAAGCGCAGCAGAACCGCCACGCCATCCCGGCGCAGCCGCAGACAACCCGCAAAGCCCGCTCGCAGTAGCTCGAGCTTTTACTCAGCAATCAGTCCGCCGCTGCCCAGCATGCCGCCGGCAGCCAGCAGGCAACAACCCAGATAAAGAATTACTTCGCGTCCGCCGCCCAGGTAAAAGAGGCAGTAAGACAGCATCGAGACGCATGGCATCCAAAATTTCGGCTTTTCATCCCGAACGGCATGAGCGCCGAGGCAAATGGCTATCATAAGAGGCATTCCGAAAAACATAACATCGATCAGCATAGATTGTCCGGATTGATGGCTTGCTGCCGTTTCCCTGATATCCCATCATAGATAAACATGGAAAGGAACCCCTGTCCATGGTGCTTTGCCCACGCATCAAGGAGCAGCTGCGGCGCTCTCTGCCATCAAAAGAACGCCTGGTTTTAAGCAAGGAAGAAATGCAACGTCTTTCTGCAAGTCCTTGCTCATTGGTGATGCTTGACGCTACAGTGTGCGCATGGCTAAATACAGGCGAGAGCATCAATCCCGCAAGCGTGACAGCGCCGGCGGTTCCGGCCGGCAAAGCCGTGAGGGGCGCTCTGGCGGGGATAAACGCACTCAAGGCTCTTCCAATCGAGAGAACAGAAGCGAGCGCGGCGGCTCAGCTGAAGGACGGCGTGGCTCAGCTGAAGGCAGATCCGTCGAGCGGAGTGGCGAGCAGCAGTCGGCAGCGCCAAAGTCAGGAGCGCTTGTCGTCGGGCGAAACGCGCTTCTTGCTTATCTGGAGGAACTCAACCAGGATGAAGAGACGAGCGTACCAAAAGCTCAGATCAACAAGATTTTCATCAGCGACAGCGCCGGCGAAGACGAGCGGTTGACGGCTATAAAGCAATTGTCGAGGCAGCTTGGCATCCCGTTCGTCATTTGCCCGAAGAGCAAGCTCGACTCGATGGTGAGCCTGGGAACCAATCACCAGGGCGTGGTTGGGCAAATGAGTCCGGTGAAAGTGCTGGACTTTAGCGAGTATATCGAGCTGCTCAAGAGCGATCGCGAACGATGCATCGATCGCGGTCAGACGATGGACGGCTATCTGATTGTGGCCCTGGATGGGATCGAGGATCCTCGCAATGCCGGCGCCATCATTCGCTCGGCTGAAAGTCAGGGAGCCAGCGGTTCTTTTCCCCGAGCGCCGCGGATCGAGCCTCAATGAGACTGTGGCTAAAACCAGTGCCGGAGCCATTGCGCACATTCCGATCGTCAACGTGGTCAATCTCGTCAAAGGATTGCAGGCTCTAAAGGAGCATGGATTCTGGATTTTGGGCCTCGACGCCTCGGCCGATGCACCTTTATATAAGTTGGACCTGGTCTGCCCGCTTGTCATCGTGGTCGGCAATGAGGGAAAGGGATTGAGACCGCTCGTGCGTGAGACGTGCGATTTCCTCGGCGCCATTCCGCTCAAGGGCAAGACGGAGTCGTTGAACGCCTCTGTGGCGCTTGGCATAGCTGTCTATGAGATGCTGAGGCAAAACGATCGGGGCACACAGACTTGAGATCGAATCTCATTATATTGAGGTTCGTGAACATGAGGCTCTTAAGCGCTTGCGCTTATTTGACACGCCCTCGGCCACGGCTGTAGAATGCGTCTTTGCGTCGTTTCCGTGCCGGTGTAGCTCAACGGCAGAGCAACGGTTTTGTAAACCGTAGGTTGCGGGTTCGAATCCCATCACCGGCTTATGGGCGGATGTCCGAGTGGCTAAAGGAGACGGGCTGTAAACTCGTTGGCGCAAGCCTACGCTGGTTCGAATCCAGCTCCGCCCAATTCCTTTTTTGCTCGATCGATCCAAACACGATCGGCTCTCGGCAAAAACTCCGCATTGGTCGAACCTCATGCCCGGTTCAAAAGTACCAAATAGTTAAATAAATTTGTGCGCTGGCGCGAATTCGGAGGAGGAAGAGGAAATAATTAGAGCTTGTGCCCATGTAGCACAGCGGTAGTGCACCCCCTTGGTAAGGGGGAGGTCACGAGTTCGATTCTCGTCATGGGCTCCATTAACCAACGAGGCGTCGCCTAATCAAAACACCATGCGGCGAGTGTTTCGGGGTCGAGAATTCAGGTTCCACAAGAGCCAATTCGAAAAGGGGTTCTCAGAAGTTAGGTTCAGACGTTTTAGTTTAAGGAGAAAGCCAGGATGGCCCGCGCTAAATATGAAAGAAACAAGCCTAACGTCAATGTGGGTACTATCGGCCACGTTGACCACGGCAAAACAACGCTTACAGCTGCAATCACCAGAGTTTTGGCCGAGCAAGGCAAAGCCAAATTCAAAAAGTATGATGAAATCGATGCAGCTCCGGAAGAGAAAGCACGTGGTATCACGATTAATACCGCGCACGTCGAGTATGAAACTGACAATCGCCACTACAGCCACGTAGACTGCCCTGGTCACGCCGACTATATCAAGAACATGATTACCGGCGCTGCTCAGATGGACGGCGCAATTCTGGTTATTTCAGCATCAGACGGACCGATGCCGCAGACCCGCGAGCACATCCTGCTCGCCCGTCAGGTAGGCGTTCCGTACATCGTCGTTTATATGAACAAGTGCGACATGGTCGACGATCCTGAATTGCTTGACCTCGTCGAAATCGAAGCTCGCGAACTCCTCGGCAAGTACGAGTTCCCCGGCGACGATATCCCCTTCATTCGCGGCAGCGCCTTGAAGGCTCTCGACGGAGAGAAGAGCGAATATGGCGAGACCTCGATCAAGTCGCTAATGGATGCGGTCGACAAATATATCCCGACACCGACTCGCGAAATCGACAAGCCCTTCCTGCTCGCAGTTGAAGACGTCTTCTCGATCACCGGCCGTGGTACCGTTGCCACCGGTCGTATCGAGCGCGGTCAGATCAAAGTCGGCGACGAAGTCGAAATCGTCGGTCTGCAAGAGACCCGCAAGACGGTCGTCACCGGAGTTGAAATGTATCAGAAGACACTCGATGAGGGTATCGCAGGCGACAACGTCGGCGTTCTCCTCCGCGGTATCGACAAGACAATGATCGAGCGCGGTCAAGTTATCGCCAAGCCCGGCTCGATCAAACCGCACACCAAGTTCGATGCGGAAGTTTATGTTCTGAGCAAAGAAGAAGGTGGACGTCACACTCCATTCTTCCCCGGCTACAGACCGCAGTTCTACATCAGAACAACCGACGTGACCGGCTCCATCACTCTTCCTGAGGGTGTCGAGATGGTTATGCCCGGTGACAACGTCAACATGGTTGTCGAACTGATTCAACCGGTTGCCGTCGAGCAGGGAATGAGATTCGCCATCCGCGAAGGCGGCAGAACCGTCGGCGCCGGAGTGGTCGCGAAGATCCTCGAGTAATTCTGAAAGTTCTTTTCATGCGCCACCATATATGGTGCGCAGCCACAAGAACTAACCGAATCAAAATGAAGAGAGCCGCCAACTGCAAATGGCGGCTCTCCTTGTTAGTGTAATCCCATGGTGTTCATTTCGACGTTGTGCTTTGAAGCCTGTTCGACAGATTGAACCCTTGGCATGATTCTGTCGTCTTTAAATATGGGATAGAAAAAAACTGGCCCGGAAAACGATCCGTGCACCACAGCGAAGAAAAAGTGTTGTGGGGCCCAGCACTGGTGTGCACGGAAGCCTGATAACCTGTCCGGGAGGGGTTCAATTCCCCTGGGCGCCACACTTTTACTATAGCATTCGTCATCTAGGCAGCGCCTGCCCAAGCCGATCATATATATTGAACACCGAGGTCCATCACCAGAGAATCTCGTTTGTGGATCGACTCCCGGGAGCGGTTTAACATGCACTTCGATCACGAGTGGAACGCCGGCGACATGGGCTGCGGAGAGCTCGTGCTCGAGCTCGGCATGAAGCTCAAGCAGTACGAAAGCGGTGCGGTGATCAAATTGACCGCCCTCGATCCAGGCGCCAGAGAAGACATTCCAGCATGGTGCCGCATGACGGGCCACACATTGATCGAATCAGAACATCCAACGTATTACATTCGCCGGAGGCAAAAATGAACAAGTTCTGCGTTAATATCACTTGCTCGAAGGACAATGAAGACAAAGCCACGGTCGGCTTCGTCGTCGCTGGCGCCGCGGCGGCGTCTGACAAAGAGACGATCGTTTTTCTCTCGACAGAGGGAGTTCGGCTCGCTTCCAAGGGCTACGCCGATGACATTCACGAAGACGGTTTTGCACCATTGAAAGAATTGATGGCAAACTTCGTTAAAGCCGGCGGCAAGATTCTTGTCTGCTCGCCCTGCTTCAAGAAGCGTGGCTTATCGGAAGACAATCTCGTTGATGGCGCACTCATTGTCGGTGGTGCCAAGCTCGTCGAATTTCTCACCACAGATGGTGGCAGCCCCTGCGTCACTTATTGATCATCTGGAAGAAACGCCATGGAGCCATCGGGTCACCACAGCCATACAGCGCACTCATCTTTTGATGGCGGCGATCTCGATTGCGGCAACGGCTTACTTCTGCTCATTCGCGAGCATCTGGACAAACTGGACGCCGGCCAACTTCTCGAGATAAGATCAATCGAATCATCGGTTGAAAACGACTTGCCGTCCTGGTGCCGTTTGACCAAAAACGATCTTGTCTCCTGGACGAAGGATGGAAAGCAGCGCAGCTTTCTGGTCAGCAAAGGTCCGTTCAATCCAGCTGAGCGAGCGGCAGTTGATGTGCAGGACAAGGAAGAGCGGCGCTCAAAAAAACAGCCGAAGAAAGAAGCGAAGCGAAAGACAGAGAAGAAAGATCGAGCCGACGGCGAGCCGAAGCGCAAACGCCAACCAAAGCCAAAATCGCCACCATCACCGAATTTGATCGAGCCGAAAGCCAGGCAAGAGCGATTGATGCATCAGGTCTTTCATCGATCGGCAGTTGAGCGGCCGGCAAATCATCAAGAAGGCGTCTCTCCTCATCTGCCACCACTGGCGGTGATGGGAATCGGCAGCTGGCCGCGCCCGCGCTGGCTTCTTTCCGCGCTGCATGAATACCTCGAGGGGCGCATGAGCCATGCCGAGTTCCAGGAGATCGCCGATGACGCCGTCCGTCTGTGTGTGGCGCGGCAGATGCGCGCCGGCGTCGATGTGATCACTGATGGTGAGCAGCGCCGCGACAACTCCGCCAGTTTCGTCGGCGAGCGTTTGCAAAACTGCCGCCTTGTCCCGCTCGTCGAT
>JAJPJO010000079.1 GCA_021324135.1 Pseudomonadota bacterium | reverse complement strand
TTATAGCCGCTGTTGCGTATCCGGCGAGAAAATCGTTCTCTGAACATTTGACCAGGAGGGTGGCGCAGCGAAATGTTTCGAGAATGGAGAAACAAACGGCTAGATAAGCGATAACGATGCCGACCTCTATGACCTCCTTGATAATGCGCTGCTTCAAGGGTGGTTTTTTTGCAGGCTCTGCTTCCGCTGCCTGGTCGCTGCCGTTCCCTTCGGTTTTCGTTACAGACGATCCGGCAGGGCTGCATTGATCGGCGATGACGAACTGGTCGTCGCCATTCTCGTGGTCAGCCTTCTTAAGGGACGACATGGTGTCTGAATCAGGAGTCGATTGCTGCGTTGCGTCGGCTGTATCGCTGACAGAGTTTTGAGCTTTCTTGGGACTATGCACAGCTGGGCTCCATATATAAGGAAATGGCACTAGCACGATGAATCGGCACGCGGCTCGTATAGATATCAATCCCGGGGGCGGGACATGTCAAGCAATGACCGGACCGACTCTAATGTACCCAACGGGGGCGGAATTGCCAGGGTTAATGTAAAGTGGACTACAATTTTCCCAATTTTTGCTTTTTTCACGATTTAATTTTGAACTTTTTCGCTCCGAGGGTCGTCTTGTAAGTAGACAGGCGAGTAGGAGCATACTGAAATGGTTTGGACCGTTTTTAGATCGGTTTTCGTTTTGTGCTGCCTTTTTGGTACGATAACCGCCCCGGCAGAGGCGCATGTGAAGTGGTTTCTGACCTCAAGTGAGGCGGATTTGTTGCGGCAACCCAAGCCGGAACTCTTCGCCTCCCCTAGCATTTGGAACATCGTTCCCCTTTGCCTGTGGCTGGCCGCAGTTGTTGTTACGACGATCTACGGCAGAGAGTGGGCGAAGGCAAGGTTGAACCGGATGCTCATATCGTTCGCCGAGAAAAAAGAAGCCTATATCAATTTGTTTATCAGGTTGTGTGCAGGTATATCGCTGATTCACTCGGCCGCTTTGAGCCAGCTTTTTGCTCCCAACTTCGAAATCTGTGCGCACTGCCCGCAGTGGCTGCCGCTCGCCGAGTTTACCGTTGGATATGCGCTCATGCTTGGACTTGGAACGAGAATCGCTTCTCTGGGTTTTCTCTATCTCCTGGCTTTCACGTTCTTGAAACACCCTGTCGCAGACTGCCTCGATTTGATTCCGCTTTATGGCGTGGCCATCTACTGCTTCATCTCAGGAGCCGATCGATTTTCTCTGGACAGTTTGATTTCCGGCAAGCAGGCAAGCAACTTGTTCACACAGAATCTGGCGCATTTAGCCATTCGCTGGGGATTGGGACTCGGTCTTATTGTCCTTTCTCTGGATGAGAAACTTCTGCATCCGCAATTGGCGCTCAACATTTTGCAGAAAGTGCCGGAGCTGAACTTTATGCATTCGCTCTACTTCGGCAACGATCTATTTGTTCTCTGTGCCGGATTGGCAGAGCTTGCCTTCGGCCTGATGTTGTTGGTGGGCAGCTTTCCCAGACTGGCAACGCTTCTGCTGGCTGCCACCATGTTTGCCACCACGACCTTGTTCGGCTCCTCTGAATTCTTCGGACATGCTCCATATTATGGAATTGCTCTTTCCATTCTGTTGCGCGGCGGTGGTTCGTCTTATCTGGTCGAGTCGCTGAAACGTCGATTGTCCGTCATTACGGTTCGCACTCAACGGATAAGTGTTGAACTCGTTTCGCAGAAGTTGTAGCACCGACAGTGTCATGGTGACTTCGGAATGAGATACTCCAGTTGTGATTCCTTCAAGAAACGAACGAATTTGCGCCTGGAGGCAAGATCCTGCTGGAGGGGTTGTGCCAGAGTCATGAGTGAGACCAGGCGGGCGCCGGTGGACATGGGATTACCCTTGTAATCGTACTGATCGAGGATCTGCACGCGCCGCACTCTTGTCCTGGTAACCGGCGTAAATGTAGTGATCGTGATGCTCTGAGTGGCGCGTTCGATCTTGCCTGTTTTTATGTCTACATCAACACTGTATGACTTGCCGCGAAACTGGAAAGTCTCTTCGTTGCAGAGCAGCGGCTGTTGTTCGACCCAATACGTGTACTTCTTGATTTTGTCCGTTTCTGATTCACCCTGAACGGGCGTCACAAAGCGATGCCAAATATTACCGCGGGCATCCACCTGCGAACCCCACGTTTCCTGCGCGCTCTCCTCAATCAGCTCAGGTTGCTGACCCGGCATCTCGGCCAGTTCCGAGCGCGCGATCCAGGTGCCTGCCAACCAGTTTGGCACTCTTCCCCACTTTTCTGCGGAGGCTCTCTTGATGCCATTAAATGCGGTGTCAGGCTTAAGCTCATCAGGAACTGAACCCACCGACTGTGCCACTCCAGTTTTTAATGGTGCCTCGGCATGCAGACTTCCTGGAATGCCTGAGGCAAAGCCCAGGATCAGAAAGAGCATGCTAACTCTTCTTGGTTTGCAAGCCACAATATTCCTTTTCCTCAAAGCAAAAGTGTGCACAGTGCTACTGGTATACAATTGTAAGCGATGCTCAAAGGTTTGACCAACTTGAAGACTTACAGAGGCAATGCGCGCATTGCTTTCATTACTGCTTTGCTAAGCGCTGTTCTTTTCATCATACTGCTGGGCATGCTGCGAAAGATTGATGTGGAATTGCATGAACATATGGCAGCCACTCCGGCTCAGACTACTCAATCAGATCCCCGGCGCTCAAGCACCGATTCAAGCAAATTCATCGAGCAAATGCAGCTCATCTGCTACATAGGATTGCTCCTGGCATTGTCTACCGCTGCTGCTCTGGGTAAGATTGCCATTGCAAATGATCAGTCCAAAGACCTGGCTCATGTTGTCGATCATGCCAAGAAATTAGCGGCCCAATTAGGGCTTACTAAAAAGACTTCGGATGAAACGGACGAGATCGCCTCACTCGACAAAATTATGCATGAGGTTGCTGCTTCGATCTCATCCATGACGAATGTGCTCACTGAAAGTAAAGCAAGAGTACGTCTCCTCATTGATAGCATGCCGGTTGCTTTGATAATTATCTCCAAGAAGGGACTCGTCGATATGACGAATACCGTCACGGAGGAAGTGTTCGGATACCCGCGCGTCGAGCTTACCGGAAAGCACGTGAGCGTCCTCTTTACCGGCATGAGCGACAAACTTCAGACCGAGGTAATGGAAAGCATTTACACCAACTTCATTGGACGGGTTCGCGATCTGGACGCGGTTCGCAAAGACGGCAGCCGAGTGCCCGTCGAGCTCTCGGTCACTAATCTTCAAACCGGTGATGAGCCAAGATTGTTAATCGCCGCATTCGATGTCAGCGAACGCCGAGCCGTGGAGCGGATGAAGCGCGATCTGGTGCAGATGGTGAGCCACGATCTGCGCAGTCCGCTCACTTCGATCCAGGGAAATCTGCACATGTTTCGTGATGGCATATATGGTGCCCTGGATGAGAAGGCGGCAACGGCAATCGCACGATGTGATTCTGATCTGAACCGCCTGATTGCCCTCATCGATACCTTGTTGGATCTGGATCGGCTGCAAGAAGGTAAAATGGCTCTCAGCCTTGATGTTGCTGATGTCTCTGTCATAGTCGGCAAGTCAAAAGATGCAGTTCATGCACTGGCGGCAATGAAAGGAATAGAACTCAAGATCGAAAATAAACCTTTAGAAGCATTGGTCGACAGCGATAAGCTCGTACAAGTACTGGTCAACCTGCTCAGTAATGCCATCAAATTCTCTGCCGACAACTCCGAAGTGGCAATTGAATATGAGGAATCGGATGCCGGCATTGAGTTCAGAGTGAAAGACCAGGGACGCGGTGTGCCAGAGGACGAACAAGAGAGGATCTTTGAAAGATTTGCTCAGGTTGAGGCGAAGGATCAAACCGAGCATCACGGTAAAGGCCTTGGGCTGGCAATCTGCAAGGCAATCGTGCAGGCCCATGGCGGCTCGATCGGCGTGCGCAACAATGCCGATCGCGGCTGCACATTCTTTTTCAAAATTCCACAACCCGGCGACTGATCCGGTCGACTGGTGCGCAGTTTGTGAGCCTGCCTTCATGCACTCATTGACCGGACTGGTGTATTCTAAATTGCCCTTTCAGCCTATCAGGTCTTACTATCCGGCGATGACTTGCTTACTGCGACCATTAGTCATTCTGCAGGCCATCATTCTTTTATTTGTTAGCCACGCACCAATTGCCCTGGCCGCACCAGATTCGGTGCCGAGCACGATAGCTGAGCGGCAGGATGAAGAGATTGATCCTCTGCCGCCATTGAGGCTCAGACAAGCAGCGTCAACAGATGTGGCTCAAGCGCCGCTCAAGCAGTCGATCTCCTCAGGAAGATCTGCTCGCGCCGAACAGATTCTCCAGCTCACGCACCAGCTCTTGTTTCAAGAAATCGAGCTCGAAAGGTACTATCTAGGCTACCGAATTGTCGCTAATAGAGAACCGAAATGGCGCAGGCTGAGATATTTTTTGCTGCAAGAAGGCGCAGGCGGACTGTTTCTCTCGACAAGCATCATCAATACGATTGAGACGTCCAAGCACTTCACCTCACCGAACAAGGTCAGCCCGGGAGTTTTCCGTTCCTCATCGCGTATCGGCTTGATTGGCTCATTGATGGGAGGCGCCAGCTCGACGCTCGAGATGGGTTCCAACGGGCTGCTGGCAATGAAGAACAAAGCGCATCACAACGACCCGGCAAGCGCTGCCGCTGAGATTGTCGCTCGCTCTCGCGAGATTGATGAGACTGCAAAGCGCAGAGACGCTCTTGTTGCCTTAGAAAAGGAAAGCAAGGCGTACGATATTTTTGTTGCTGAAGGAAGACTTCTGAAGACTTTTCGCGAATGGTGCCTGTCGGAATTCAAAGAAATATATTGCGACGTCAAATCAAATCAATCAAGCTACAACGCCTTTTATTTCATGGATGCCGGCGCATATTACATGAGCTTTGTTTCCTATCTGCTTTCAATCAAGGGCACTCGCAATGTTGGATTTTTATATCCTGCCCTGCACACCGGGCTGGTCTCCGATTCGCTGTTCACCGTCGAGGCACCAGCCAGCTATTGGGCATTGAGCGCATTGTATAAATACCATGGCAGGCAACTCTCGAGGAAATTGAAAGATCCATCCGGCTATACCGAAGCGGAAGCGAGAGCGCAGATGCTGGAGCTGGAACGGCTGGCGGCTCAGGCGGACGAAGCTACTTTAGAGGAGGTTGGACCTATAGCCTCCAGGTTGGCAGCGTATTCTTACTGGTCCACTCGATACGACAAGTATATAAATAAGCGTATTGGCGAGATGAGGCGCGCCGCCAAGATCGCTCTTCAATCCCAGGTTTCAGGACCCTTGATAGGAGTAGCTTATCTCACTCAAGACACCTGTAATGCAATAGCCTTATATGGATCGAAGAATAATCCATTCGGTCAGGACTCGCTTGCATTCTGCGGCGCGGCCACGACGACTGCCGCTATGGTAGCCTCGGTCGGAATATCGGGCTGGTGGTTTTTCGACGAGATTCGCAATAACAAAAGAGGAGTAGAGCAGCGTTTCTTGCCTGAGATTCTAATGGAGGATCGGCTTAAGACCCTGGCTGTTTTAGAAAAAATGCTCGGGAGTGAGAAGCCGTTATGAAAGTGCTCCCGGGGCTGATTGCCATCGTGCTCGCTGTACAACTGACCTGCCAGAGCGTGAGCGCCGGCACTATCGTTATCGAACGTGATCCGAACGGCACGCTCTCTTCAATTCGTGGTGAAGCATTTTCTCCCAAGATCGGAAATCTTATGGGGACGAAGTTGAAGATGCTGGTGGATGGACAATCGGTGATCGTGCAGGATGTAGACAAGGATGGACAACCGCAGACTGTACTGCAGGGTGTCATTATGAATGCAAAGATTACCGACACTGACAAACAGCCGACATTGAGAGGTTATTGCTATTTCGCTTCCGGTTCGCACATAGCAGAAGTCACCAGGGGCGATGGCACTAATATCACGAATACCAGCACCGGCAGTGGTTCTACTAACAGTCCCGCCGCAGCTGATTGTTTCCCTGCTGATCTTATTCAGACGCTCGACGGCAAAAAAGTAATTGGACGAATCAAATCAATCGAAAATGGAAACATAGACATTGAAAGATCAGGAAAGATAGAGAAAGTGCCGATCGCGCAGGTGCGTTCGATCTGGTCAAATCGCGCTTATTTCCTGACTGCATTCGTCTTTCCTGAACCGGCATCGGCGTCCGGGAATGTTATCGACATACGCGAAGGCAGAGTCTTGCGATTCGAATTCGAAACAACTCTGGACGAGATGATGACGGAGGCTGGGAAAAACCGCATGGAAGAGAGGCTGAAGACCGCAGGTGGTTACACTCGCAAGCAGCGGCTCGCCATCATAGGCGGTTCTTTGTTTATTACAGCACTGGCCATAGCGATACCGATTTGTTTAGCCGTGCCTCTGGCCGGCAAGAACAAACCCGAAACCGCCCCCGCCTCAGCGCATTCATTTGAATCAATCAACCGATGATTTTGATTTTTCCAAAGTGATCTTTGGCGAGGCCGCAAATGCTATGGAACAGACATCAGCTGCCGCCATTCAGGACCAGGAGCGCCGTAGTTGCTGCCGCCAATCACCCCTTGCGGGTTGATGTAATGGTACTGCGGACCGTACTGCACTTGATACTGCGTACCGGTATCGGGATCGCGCACATTCTCAACTCCGCGAATGTAGTTCGAGAAATTGTCCGCCGCATGATCTTGCACAGCCTGGCGATTCCAGTAAGCCGCATTCATCGAGTCGTTAAAGGCTTGCTGGCTCCAATAACGATTGACGATCGAGTCAGATAGAGCATGGCTTGCTGCCGTGTATTCTCTACTCACATCGCCTGCCGTTTTTACTGACTGCCCCTTCCAGGCAGGATCGAACTGAAAAGATCTGAGCATGGTCAGCAGGACGCTCAAACCGCCATTGGATCTATCGGCAGCGCTCACCTCGCCGGCAATCAGATTGACCCACCACATGCCGCTTCCGTAAGCGACAGTGGCTTTGGTCGCCGCAATGTAATAGCCCACTGCCGGAATGTTGTTATAAGTGCCGGTAAACTTAATGGAAGCGCACTCTGATCTGGTGGCGCCGACGGTGCCATTTACGGCCCTCGCGATGTCCGGATGGTTAGCCTCTTCCACAATCTTGAAGTCTTTTATGTAGCGCTTCAAGCTTTCCTTAGCATAGCGCTCGACAAACCGGCGCGCGGGCATATACGGCTCGATCAGCCCGCCATTATATTTGGTGCCGACACCGAAGCCCAGGCTTGTCCCGGTTGCTGTCGGCATTGTATAAGGTGGAATTGAAGGATCGCCGTAGAAGGCGCTAATCAGCTTGTCGGGCGAGGTTGTCTTGACCCACGGCCGGGCATCGATAGCGCGCGGGCGATACAAACCACCGGTCACTTCCCAGCCCGCTGGAACTTGAATCGTGTAAGAATGTTCGTTCGGATCGCGAAAGGTTGTGTATCCCATGAAGCGTGTGGGCGGCAGCGCAAGAGTCGAGCCGGGCATGACTCCATTGCCTGTTGCTGCCGAGATGCCGGTCGCCTCGTCTTTGTGCCCATGCTTTCGTTTGTCGCTGTGAGGTTCGGCTGCTTGCGGCTGCGATGCCTGTCCAGTGAAACGAATGCTGTCGATCATCCCTGCAATTGTGCCGCTTCCAACCTGCGCCCCTTTCGGAATAGTGGCTACACAAACTTTTCCTTGCGTCCCTTGCTCTGTTGTATAGATGAGCAGTCCTGCCACGCCGCTCTGCTTGCTGTCCTTAAAGGTAGATCGCCAGGCGTTGTCGGAGTGACGTTCGGGCTTGGTCCACTTCGCGTCAGGCGCCAGAGTCTTCAACATGGTCTTGAAAAATTGATCCGGCGAATCGACTTTATTGGCGGTGAAAAACGGCTGAACCTGCAGACGCGCACCACTGCCGTCGGTTGTCTCGATACGACCATTTGCTTGATCGGTCGTAACGGTCCAGCCGTTTGGATACTGCATGGTAAATGCCGATGATTTGTAAGACCGCCAGTCCGGTGCTGTCTGCCCGGGCGCGCTCGCGGACACCAGAGCCGCGGGAGTTGTCGTCTCAATTCTGGGAGCTGCCGCTGAAATCGCAGTAGTAGTCGTCGAATTATCCGCTCCGGGTGCAGGAAATCGTTGAACGGTCGGCACCGTATTTGGTGCGGCAGTATTGCTCTTCGAAACAGCACCTCTGGCTCTGAGTTGTTGGGCGGCAAGCGCTGCGCTTTGCCGATCGCTCGCCGACAGCGTCGGCAAGGACATGGCCGTTTCCAAACTATTCAAGCTGTCTTGATACTGAGCCAGCGAATTTTGCACATTTGCCAGATGCAACCAAACATCAGGCTTATCCGGCTTCAGTCTTGCAGCTTGCTGGAAAGCAGCCAAAGCCTGAGACAGCTCCTGTTGCTTTGCAGCCGGAGCGGCAAAATAGGCGTATTGTTGGTGAGCCACGCCCAGGTTGAAGTGATACACAGGGTCGTAAGGATACATATCGATCGCTTTTTGAAAGTACTGAAAGGCAGCCGGGTACTGACGTTTCTGCGTCAAGACAACGCCTTGATTGCAAATATCGCAAGCCTTGAGCCAGGTCTGTTCGTCGCCCTGTCCCGGAAACTGATCGGCCTCTGCAGGTTGCACCACGGCAAGCGTATACAGGCACAACAGTGCGCACGTCATTCCTTTGAGCAAACGCATGTAAAAGTCTCGTTCGTAACTGTACTCTGGTCGAAGCGTCAATTATCCAACAACTTCCGGGAAATTTCTATCAAATCCTTAAATCTCGGCTTTTGCGCATTCTTTATCTAAGAATGTAGCCACGCATGCCGACTAAATTGCTAAAGTAGTATTAGGTAAGCCCGATTCTTAAAGGCACACCGACACTATATGTGGTGCTCAGGATGAACAGAGAAGCGGATCGATTACCACTAATTATCGTGTTACTGCAGCTTGCTGGAATCATTGACGATTCCGGAATCGATGCGATTATGCGAAAAGCGTCCGCGAATAAGGCTGCAACAATATTCGATCTGATCCTCGATGCCGGTTATGTAAATGAGCTGGAGCTTACGAGATTGCAAGTTCTCGAGTTTCTCATATGTGCCGGAAAATTGACTTTGAGCACGGCCGTGGAAGAGATCAAGAGCGCAAAAGGAAGCAGCTTCGAGCCGGGGCTGGATGAGTATTACCCACCTGGCGAGCCACCAGAGCCGCAGCGCATTCCACGTTTGCCGCTACCGGATCGAGGAACCTCCGGAGTCGCCTTACCGCTGCCATAGAAATCGACTGTCGATCAAATTCCGACTCTCGGGTAAGATGGATCCATGTACCGTCTCTTCTTTACAGTCGCATGTGTCAGTTTCACAGCTGGATGGCTGACACACCCATCTGTTTCTCTCGGTCCATCCAGTCTCTCGGTTATCTTGTTTTTTGGGCTACCGCTGACCTCCATGGTGCTTGTGAGCAGCTATTGGCTGAAGTTTGCTTCCCGTTCGTTCTTGGCAATCGGCGGAAAGACTCCGTCATTGATTTCGATGAATCGGTCGCTGCTGAGGGGGCAAAACCAGGATTAGAATTGAGGAGAACACAGCATTAACCAAGATCAACTAAACAAAGACACAGACCACCTGAAGATTTTGGCAATCTGCCATTATGTCCTTGGTGGTGTGACGGCGCTTATGTGCAATCTGGGACTCATCCATTTTGCAATTGGAACGTATCTGCTGGCCCACCCGGAGTTGATGAAAGATTCCAACGCGCCACCGTTTGGGCAGGCGCTTTTCGGAGGCGCCTTTGCATTCATCGGCGGAGCAGTAGTTTTGGGCGGATGGGTATCGGGCGCGCTTTTGATATATTCGGCACGCATGATGCAGAAGCGCAAGCATCGCATCTTCTCCACCGTCATGGCTGCTCTCATCTGCCTGAATGCTCCGCTGGGCACGGTCTTAGGAGTATTTACCCTCATCGTCCTGTCACGACCTTCGGTGAAAGACCTATACGACGCTGCTGAAAGGCCCTGATGTAGATCGACAAGTATTGGCACGTGTCGATCGGGGTATAGGAAATGCAGGAATAGTCTGTCGGAGATTCAAGCATGAGCGATCGCCAACTAAAACCTTTAATTGCATGTCTGGCCGTAACTGCTCTGTTGACACCCTCGGCGCTTGCCGCCCCGGCTCAGAGTAACAACCAAATCCAGAAATCCAATACTGAGAATAAACAAAAGAAAGCGCAGCAGATGGACCAGCAGCAGCTCAAAGAGAAGAAAGCTCGCGAGGATTACGAAAAACACGTCAAACAGGCCGAAAAGGCACATAAGAAGCAAGAGAATCAAATCAAGAATGCGATTTTTAAGTCAAACATCCGAAAGTCTATCGAACACGGCCGCGTGCATCATTGAGTAATGTCGGATCTTTGACGTTTGCTCATCACATTCTTTGGTATCGAGATGTCACCAGCTGTGATACCAGCCCCGGCGGCTGACCACCATATGAATCGAAAGGCGAGAGTTCTCAACGGAATATACAGCGACTGCGACTCTGCAGCTATCTTGCGGAAAAGATTACGGCAAGAGGGCTACAGCATATTCGAATGGTCAGATGGCCCAAATGCTTATTACAGCCCGCATAGTCATCCTCATGATGAGTTCATCGTCGTCGTGAGTGGAGAAATTGTCTTCACCATAGATGGTGCCGCTCATGTTGTGGCCTCAGGCGATGCACTGGATCTTCCAGCAGGCACTCTTCATTCTGCGGAAAACGCCGGCAATCAACCAGTTGTATATTTCATTTGCACAAAATAGCGATATCTTCATGCCGTGCAAGGAGATCGGCAAGCTTCCTTGCCGATCTCTCGATCCCTTGCCAAACGTGGCGGCACTAAAGCGTTTCGTCGTCCTCGATTATTTCGTCGATCCCGAGGAATTTCCGGACGAGAGCCAGCCGAAGCTTAGCCTTTTGCTCCGGTGTAAGGATTTCGGACAAGGCGATCAGGTTATCGGAAAGATCATCAATGCATTCCGATTTGTGCTTCTTCAATTGCTCTGCGATACCCTTGATTTTTGCCTTATCCGCTTGCGGCTGCAACAACTCTTTAAAGCCCTCCTTCTTCAGCTCCATCAGATCGATTTTGCTGCGCACCATTTTGCTGAGCGTTTTGCCCTTCAGCTCGGCGATGCGCAGTAACTGCTCGTCCGTCAGATTTAGCTCGCTAAGCAGGTGACCCGGACCGCACTTGCCACCAAAAAATTTGGCGAAGTGTCCCATAGGCCCGCCGGGACCAGGACCAAAACCAAAGGGTCCGTGTCCAAAACCGCCGAACGGACCGTGCATATGACGACCGAACCCACCACATTCACCTTTTCCAAACATAAGTACCTCCTTGCGACACGCAAAAGCCCGTCGCACGTATAATTTCGTGTTACTATGGAATTAAAACTGACTGTCAGTACAAAATTATACCAACAGTCGATTGTGGTCAAGCACTTCGATCGAAACCCTTAAAGATCGTCCAAAACGATGCCAGGCGTTCATTTTGGTCCGGAGGAGACAATTTGGGACGGAGAGAATTAAAGAAAGAAGCGACCCGGCAGGAGATTTTGACGGCTGCTGCCGAGCTGTTCCGCACCAAAGGGTACGAGGCAACCTCGGTTGACGACATAGTGCTTGCCGCCGATGTCGCCAAGGGCACTTTCTACTACCACTTCCAGGCCAAGGAAGAATTGGTCATGGCGCTGCAAGAGGCAGAGCTAAAAGCCGCTGCCGAGCGAGCCAAGAAGCGCATGACAAACGGCGAGCCTGCTATGAAGATCCTGTTTGATTTCCTAACCGAGTCTGCGCACTGGACGCAGGTAAATCCTGATCTCGCTCGGGCGCTGTTCAAACAGAAGTTCGAAATGATGACGAGAGGTGATCAAAATCAAACTCAGGATTGCCCAATGTCGAAGGGTCCGCCTGCGTTCGTCAAAGAATATTTCTTCGACACGATCACTCAACTTCTTTCAGCAGCACAGCAAGCCAAGGAAATTCGGAGCGATGTGGAAGCGACCGAACTGGCGCGCTTGATAATTCCGGTGGTGATGTCGTCCAGAATGCATTGGCTCATGGATCCTTCTAATGAATCTCTTACTGAGAGCTTGTAAAAGTCGCTGAAGATATTAATGGAAGGGTTCATGCGAAACGATTAAACAAAGGCAGCGATCACGATCGATGATCAGATTAAGGTCAGTAGAAAAATGTTGTCATACTTCATTTTTGCATTGGCAACGCTGGTCCAGGTCTGTGATATTCTAAAAGTTCATGCCGCGAATCCATCTGTCGCGGCGTGCGGTAGAAAGGTGACCCTCATGTCCTATGTAGAGCCTGATTTTAATTCAATTCGTCGAGCAATCGATTCATCTCGAGCAGTCTATAGCCCCGACTTATTGCGGCGTTACCATCTTTCATTGAAGACGAGACGGTTCGTCATCCTCTGCGGGGTGAGCGGTAGCGGTAAGACGTTGCTGACGCGCATGTACGCCAGTGCGGTCCGTGCCAAGTATTGTCTGGTGGCGGTTGCCCCGAACTGGACGACAAATGAGGATCTGTTGGGTTATTACAATCCACTCAGCAAACAATATTACGACACTGACTTCAGCCTCTTTCTGAGGCAAGCCTCGCGGGCATATAAGTCTGCGATACAGGTTAGACAAGTGCCGGAGCCGTTTCACCTGGTCCTTGATGAGATGAACCTGGCGCGCGTTGAGTACTACTTTGCGAAATTTTTGTCTGCCATGGAGGTTCTCACGAGCTCCGGACAAGCTCAGGTGACAATGTTCGGAAACGACGTAGTCGACTTGACCCCCAACTTATACTTTATTGGTACGGTCAACGTCGACGAAACGACACAAGGTTTCGCCGATAAGATCTATGACCGGGCTCAAGTGATCGAAGTGACCCACCTGAGAGAGGAAGTGGCTTCGCGCATTCAAAAGCCGGAGATTCGAGAATATCTTCTGGCTATCTGGGATGCGGTCGCAGAGGTATGCCCATTTTCGATCCGGGTTGTCGATGAAATCGATCGCTACGTAAATGAAGCTTCTCGGATCGGACTGCCATGGGAAGAAGCATTTGACGATCAGATCATTCAAAAAATCCTGCCACGGATCAAGGGCACTGATATCAGACTTGGTGGCATGCTCCAGAGGCTTAATGAGATTACAATAAACCGATTCCCTCGGAGCAATAGTAAGATTCAGCAGCTCAGTTACGCGTACCACACTAATGGAATCGTCTCCTTCTTCTAGGCTTGGCTTCTTTGATGAAATAGGAGCACTGATTCCGTGCCCAATCGAAGGGCGCAAATGTGGCATTGCCATAAACGTTCCAAAAGAGCTCTGGCCGTCCATCATATTAAGAGTGGGAGCCATTATCTTTCCCGTGCGCTTAGACGAAGGCGCATCATTCGCCTATGCCGAGTGGCCGCCAAGCGTTCCTGGTCAATACGAAATTACTCTGGTGTGCGGTGACATTCGCGAGCGCAGGAGTTTCACGGTGCTGCCTCGCAGTTTCGACGAAAATGATTGCGTTGCCATCATGCACGAATTAACCGATGTCCTGCCAAAATCAATCGCAATTAAATTGAATGAATGTGGCGCACGCCTGGGCACGAATTTTTCGCTCAACCAGAACCCAACCACAGAAGACGAATTCCTCAGACTCCGTCTTGCTCTCAGGGGTACAAAGGACAGATTGGGGCTTTTACAACTTCTGCCGATCATTCAACGTGACTGTTATCAAATACTCTTGCCCCGCATTGAAATTCGCAAATCGAAGAAGCTTCGCCGACCCGTGATATCAAAGATCCCGCAGGCGATCACGATGCCCGGTAATCTATCGGCGAGCAATGAGCTTTATCAAATGTTCGACATGACCGTTGATAGCTCCTTCGAAACATATGAAAATCGACTGGTCAAGGGCTATGTTCAAGCAGTGCGCAGCAGGCTATCGAGGCTGCAAACACAATTGGCATCTGAAGCCGCACCGCCGGCGATGGCAAGCGAGCTGCTAGCCCTGATTGCTGAGTTCAACCTGGTGTGCGGCAGAGCGTCTTTCTTGAGGGAAGTGAGGCTTCCTGCTGTTTCTGTCGGACGTGTCACCATGGTTCTTCTGAAAAATCCAGCCTATCGCGCGGTGCTGGAGGACTATCTGGCTCTCTTTGAGCAGTCGACGGTAACATTGGAAGAACCAGCGATCAATGCTCCACTGAACAATTTTCCATACCTTTATCAGTTGTGGGCAAACCTGAATGTGCTCAATGCAATGCTTCAAGTCTGCGCGGAGAAAGGCTTTCGATGCATCAGCCACCCATGGGTCAAACGGTTCAACAAGGGTGTCTTTTTTCAGATAATAAACGATGGCAAGGCTGGAATAGAGTTATCCTGCCCAACCACCGGAAGACTGGTTAGCCTGATACCCTGGACGCCGGGCGGTCAAAACGCTTCTGGAGCACCCAGGCAAGAACTGCGTATGGCGGTAGCCGTCGGCATATTTGCCCCAGAGAGAACTCCTGTGGTGCTGCTGTTCGATCCAAAATACAAGGTCAATTACAAGAGCGACAGTAAAGCAGCAAAGAAGGCAAGATCGAGAGCCAGGAGAAAAGGCTTGACAAAAACGCTCAGCGAAATCGACCAGGGCGATCGTGACGACATAGAGCCAATGCCGGAGGATATCGACGAGCTCCGCCGCTGCATGGAGTTGGTGAAGGGACCAGGTGGCAATCGCGAGATTCAATACGCAGCCCTTTTGTATCCTGGTCTGAGAAAGCAGATTGCACCCGACCTCGAGGCACTGCCAGCACACCCATCCGATCGCGATCGTCTGCAGAGCATAATTTGCGATTTGCTCAGACGTTATCTTGTTTGAATGCACTGTGAAACGATATCTCGCGCCCAGCTCCTGCGTGCCGTTTTCAACAAGGGTAAGGCCTGGAATCTATTTCAAGGCGATAGCACAAGGCGTGGCTCCAAGTTCAGCAGCAGACCGATAATGTGAAGTCGATCAGGAAGAAGCAGCCTAAGAGCCGGAGAGCTAAGCCAAGATCAACGGGAAAAGTCAAATTGTGAAGCACGAAGAAATCATCAATTTGATTCGGTCTTCTCCAAGCGATCAAAATGTCGTCGTTGCTCTTGATTGGTTAGCCAGGCGGAGGAAGTGTACTAAATCTACTCAGCGATTACTTGAAACACTCCTTGTACTTCGGCAGGATAAGCAGACGCTTCAGAGTATCGGACAATGGAGCAGGGACAAAGGTTGGGAAAGTCTGTGCTGGGCTGCAGAGAAAATTGAGACGGTTGAAATCCATGACTGGTTGGTCGAGTTTGCAATCGAAAACTCGTCGAATGTTGAGGTCCATAAACTTTGGACCGCATTGCTGCGCGAATACAGAGATAAAGATGTGATCAAAGGCGCAACCAGCTGGCTCATCGAACATCCGACCGGCCGCGGTGCTGCCGACGTTGTTGAACGGTTACTTGGTCGAAGGACGGCTGGTGACATTAAAGCGATAGCGCGCAAACTCGCGTTCGAATTTCCTGAAGAAATATTTGTCGCACGAGTCATCGAGTTTGCAGGCGGCGAGGAGATAAAGGCACTCGGACGAGAGTTGCTGAGATCTTGTCATCCACATCTAGGCTGCACAATAGCCGCAGCCTTATTAAAGGCTGATCCAGAGGGGGAGTGGCCAGCAATCGAAAAATGGCTGAGGACTCACTGGAACGAGAAGGATTCGATCCACTTTTTTCAAGAGCTTCTCGACGCAGCACCAATGAAGGTGGCAGGCGCCATGTTTGAATGGCTTGATAGCCATCCTCGCGTAGATAATTACGACACATACTTGCGAGGTCCTTTGATATTCTCACCTAGCCAGGAATATCTGGATCTCCTATGGTCCTGGGGAAAGGCAAGAATTCACGGAAAACAGGCCGCCACAGTACTCAAGCTGGTGCTTTGGAC
>JAJPJO010000050.1 GCA_021324135.1 Pseudomonadota bacterium | reverse complement strand
GCGTCGTACGCGTCTGCGATCAGGATAATGCGGGCGCCCAGAGGAATGGCGTGCCCAGCCAGTCCGCTGGGATAGCCTGATCCGTCGAAATGCTCATGGTGATGAAGAACATATGCAAGAACACGCTGCGAGGCCCGCTTGTCGCGTTTCGCAAGCTTGGAGATAACCAGTGCACTCTTGATCGAGTGTTGCTTGATTCTCATCCAGTCGGCATCTGTGTATTCAGACGGTTTTGACAGCGTTAATTCATCGCCCACGGTGCCGATATCGTGTATTGCACTTGCAAACTCTAAATCGTTGAGATGCTCCTGGTCAAGACCAAGTTTCTCTCCGATTTGCCGAGCCAGTTTACCTACACGAAATCCGTGTTGGGCAGGGCAATTGTATGGATCAACCTTTTGTCTTGCAGGTAGCGAATGATGATTATGTATTAGCTCATCGTTTGTGTTTTCTGTTTTCAAGATCATGTTCCGTTCTCCCCGTCAGTGAAGTGCCAGTCGATATTTCGATCCTAGATTCGAGAGGACGTTCGGGTAAGAGTGCTAACTGAAGTTGCAAAGCATGCCCAGCTAATGCGCTAGCCCGCTGTTGTAGCCAGAGTACGCAGATTGCTGTTCGATTTTCAAACTTCAGTAATGGTCCATATCAACCAACGGACTGCAGTTCCTCACAGTGCTGCAACATTCAACTATCAAACAGTTCGTTGTTGTGCACCATGGGTGGAGGCAGTGCGAACTTGCTGGTGGCAATGGGCCGTGGCAAAGCCTGCCCTCTCAAAAATCTGCAGCATCATCCTCAGGGACGATACAAAATACTCCGCGCCGACCTATTATGGACATAAAGGTCCATGACTCTATGATTGAAGGTAGAACGATGAAAAACAGCAGATTCTGCAATTCTACGAGTGGACATGCGCGCCGCGCCGGCACGATCAGCAGGCAGCCTGCTATTAGGCGCAAAGCCAGGGAAAAATGATTTCAAAAACTGCGGAATACGCCTTGCGAGCAGTGGTCTTCCTGGCGATGAATCCTGACAGTGCTTATACCGGACACCAGATAGCAGACCAAACAAAGGTGCCGTCGGCATATTTGTCGAAGGTACTCAAGTCGCTAGTCAGCGCCGGACTCATCCAGTCGCAACCTGGTTTGCGCGGCGGATTTACCCTGGTAAAACAGCCGCATGAATTGAGCCTGCTAGCGGTGCTGAATGCAGTTGAACCGCTTCAACGCATACGCGCTTGCCCGCTTGGGCTAAAGTCGCACGGAACTGTTTTGTGCGCTCTTCACAAGCGTCTGGATGACTCGATGGCCGACATTGAACGTGCCTTTGCAGAGACGACAGTGGCAACACTGCTTGCAAATCCAACACCATCGACTCCGCTCTACGAAAATCACGACGACAGCCACGGCCGTGCTTGTCGCTGACAACTTAAACAAACAACTTGAACAAACAAACTTGAGCAAACAACCTGAACAAACAACCTGAACAAGCAACTAAACAAGGAGAAAGATCATGCAAATCACTACAGAAACAACCGTCAAATCAATTCTTGATGCATATCCGGATGCGGTGAAGGTGTTCGAAGTACACGGAGTGGACGTACCGCTTGAGTGCGACGAATGCATTCTGGACACCGAGCTCGCCATCTGTGACAGCATGTGCCACATCGATGACCTCGACGCACTAATGGTAGACCTGCAAAAGTTCGTGGATGAAAAAGACAGCTAATGCGGTGCGAGAACATCGAAAGGTTCTTTGCTGGAATATCGCATTGGTGCTATACATATCCTCGCTTAAACGGATAAGTATCGTCAGCACATTTACAAGCGAGGTAGTCAATTGGAAAAGACGACTGAGCCGGCACGCGGAATGATCATCGCCCGGTCCTGGCTGCAGGTAGCGGTGCTCACTTTCGCTGTCGGCTTCGGAATTCTCGCTTATCTCGCGTATTCGGTTTACAACGAGCATGCGCCGATTCCCGATCGGTTTGTCGGACCCGGTGGCGACACCGTTTTTACCCGGGCTGACGTGCTCGCAGGACAGCAGCTTTTCGCCACACGCGGGCTCATGGAGCAGGGCACCATCTTCGGGCATGGAGCATACCTGGGCCCGGATTTCACTGCCGATGCGTTACACAGCATGGAAGGAGTAATGGAGCGTGAATACGGCAATGCTCCTGACAGCCCAGCGCGCATTCGAGACGATTTCAAGACGCACGGAGTGGAAAACGGAGTAGTGCATTGGAGTTCGGCACAGGTGGCTGCCTGGCAGGATTTGCTCAATCGCTACAGCAAGTGGCTGGGCAGCGGTGCGACGCCGGAAGGATTACAGGGTCCGAAGTTTGACAACCCGGATGAGATTCGCGCAGTCACCAGCTTCGTCGGCTGGTCCGCCTGGGCAGCCACTGCAAAACGTCCTGGAAAAGATTATTCGTACACCAACAACTGGCCGCCCGACGCCGCCGTCGGCAATGTGCCTACTGCCGATACGGTTTTCTGGTCTGCGGTATCGCTTGTTGCGCTGCTCGGTGGTATTGGCGCGACGATGTTCGCCTTTGGCCGCTGGCAACTCCTTGGTTGGCACCGCGATGAAACCGCACCCGAGACTCTTGTCTTTCGCAACCCGCATGATGTCCGGCTGACACCGGCGCAACGCGCCGTGGTTTGGTACTTCCTGGTGGTTGCGGGACTGTTCCTGGCGCAAGCGCTGTGTGGCGGTCTAAACGCTCATTACCACGCGGAGCAGGCGACGTTTTTCGGCATCCCTATCGGCAACTGGCTCACCTACCAGACATCCCGCACCTGGCACCTGCAACTGGCAATTTTCTTCGTTGCGTCGGCATACATGGCATTGGGAATCTTTCTCGCGCCCATGATCTCCGGCAGTGAACCGAAGCATCAGGACAAGCTAGCGATGATACTGTTCATCGCTTTGGTGGCGGTCGTCACCTTCTCGCTGGCCGGCGAGTATCTGAGCTATAGGGGCACTATCGGCGGTGCCATGGCATGGTGGCTGGGAGCACAGGGGTTCGAGTATCTCGACCTCGGACGCGCATTTCAGATCGCTCTCACAGGCGGACTGGTATTATGGGCGGTGATCATTTTTCGCGGTCTGCGCGGCAGGCTTGCCCATGAACATCCCGGCAACATGCCCTGGCTGTTCCTCTATTCGACGCTTTCTATTCCCCTGTTTTATGGTGCGGGTATGGTCTATGGTCCGCACACACCGTTTGCCATCATGGATTTTTGGCGTTTCTGGGTGGTGCACTTGTGGGTCGAAGATTTCCTTGAATTGTTCACCACCATCGCCGTCGCGTACATAATGGTGCTGATCGGTGTGGTTCATCCGAAGACTGCGACGCGCCTGATTTACCTGGACATTATTCTCTATTCCATAGGTGGGGTGGTTGGGACCATGCACCACCTCTATTTCTCAGGTGCGCCTGCAGTTCATATGGCATGTGGCGCATTCTTCTCGGCAATGGAGGTGATCCCGCTCGTGCTCTTGACCTATGAGGCATGGCAGTTCATGCGACTGGGAGAAGCGCAGCCGGGGGAGAGCGTCTTGCACAAATCCGAACGTTTTCCGCAACGCTGGACAGTGATGTTCCTTGCTGCGGTAGGCTTCTGGAACTTCGTGGGCGCTGGTATCTTCGGGTTTCTGATCAACCTGCCAATCGTGAGCTTTTGGGAAATCGGCACGCAGTTTACGGCTAACCATGGACATGCAGCTATGATGGGCGTTTACGGTATGCTGGCAGTGGGCTTCTTCGTTTTCGTAGCTCGTTATTTTCTGCCGAATGATGCCGCAACCGAGCGAGCCATGAAATTCTCGTTCTGGGGTCTCAACTTCGGCCTGGCGTGGATGGTAGTGTTCAACCTGTTTCCGATTGGAGCGCTTCAGTTCTACGATGCGGTGGCTCACGGCTACTGGCATGCACGCACTCCCGAGTTCTATCACCAGCCGCTAGTGAATGCCCTGGAGTGGCTGCGACTACCGGGCGACGCCGTATTCATCGTGTTCGGGATCTTTCCGCTCATCTATCTGGCTATCAGGATGGTAAAGCATCGCCTGCGGCCGAACTTGGTGCCCGCCGGCGAAAAGACCGAACTCCTCACTGAAGCGCCCTGATGGATTTTCTCTGCGGGCGGTTGATGAATTTGTAAAAGTCTTGTGTCTAGCCGATGAACTTTTTATTCGCTATCGACGTATAAGGATCGGATATGTACTTGATGTTTGCAGAGTTCCATTGGGGTTGATATGCGTGAACAAACGCCTATCATTAGAAGAATGAACCAAGCAGTCGAGCCGCTTTGCCCAGTTGGCGTTACTGCCAGACTGCCATCTTCTCAGCATGTCCCCGACAAGGGACGATATCGTTCGCCGCTTCGATATCCCGGTGGAAAGCAGAAAGCAATCGAGCAGATTGCGAAGATGCTTCCCAAGTCAGCGCATGAATATCGAGAACCACTCGTGGGTGGTGGCAGCGTTTACTTTCATGCAAGAACAATCGGATTCGCGCGCAAGTATTGGATCAACGATAAGTTTAAAGAGCTGATCTCTTTTTGGCACACCGTGCAAAATCCTGATTCCTGCGCCCAGCTCCAGAATGAGCTTGAGCAGCTTCGATCCAATTTCAAATCAGCAGAGGAAAT
>JAJPJO010000194.1 GCA_021324135.1 Pseudomonadota bacterium | reverse complement strand
CCCGATCAGTTGCCTGCCGATCTTTTGCAAACATGTCGAGTCATGCCGCTGCCGATGACGATGCTCATGTGCCCACCTGATAATTTTGATGTCGTCGATGTGAAGAATCCTCACATGGAAGGCAACATCGGCAACGTGGACAAGGGCAAAGCCAGAGCGCAGTGGCAAGAGGTGCGCCATGCCTTCACCGCCAGTGGTGCGGCCGTCGAGTGCATCGATCCGGTTGCCGGCTGCGAGGACATGGTCTTCTGTGCCAATCAAACCTTTGTAGGGCTTGATGGGTCGGGTGACAAGCTCTGCGTTTTGAGCCAGATGAAGCACTCATCCAGACAGCGCGAAGTGAGCGCCTTTGCTAAGTGGTTCGCTGAGCGCAATTACCGGGTTGAAAATATTCCGGCTAAAGTGGGCTTTGAGGGCAGCGGGGATGCGATATGGCATCCGGGTCGAGCTTTGATCTGGGGCGGCAGTGGTTTCCGCAGCGAAAGCGAGGCTTATCCATACATTAGCAAATTCTTCCAGGCTCCGGTTATTCGTTTGCCGCTGCGCTCCGATCGTTTTTATCATCTCGACACCTGTTTCTGTGCCATCGACGAGCAGACTGTTTTGATTCATTCAAAGTCGCTGACCAGAGAGGGATTGCTCATGATTCGGGCTGTGTTCAAGAACGTGATTGAATGCGACGATCACGAAGCCAATGAGGGTATGGCCTGCAATGCCACTGCAATTGGTGCCTCCCATATTGTCATTCAAAAAGGAAACTCGAATGTCGTCAGCCAATTGAAAGCGGCTGGATATGAGGTTCACGAGGTTGACACATCCGAATTCCTCAAGTCAGGCGGCAGTGTATTCTGCATGAAGATGTATGTGTTCTAAGGGATAATCAATCCATCTGTTCGTCCGCGGCCGAACGCCACGCCTGAGCCATGAGCCCCGCCGAGAGCAGCTGGGAGGCAAATATGGTCGAGGGCAGGAAGAATATACCGACCACAGTGATAACCGGAACGACGATCGCCAGCCACTGAATGCCCAGACCGAGCAACCAGGCGGACAGGAAGTTGCCCGGGCGTTTGAAGAAACGCTGAAAAACTTTGCCATAGGCGAATGCAGCCATCATGTTTTCTTCCTGGGCGAAGTTTGCCATCGTCACAGACAAAAGCAAATCGACGAACAGGTTGAACAAAATGATACCGCATACGGTGCAGACTGTAAGGGTTGTGAATGCCCAATCGGGAAGCTGCTGAGAGCCGATCACCAGAGCAATAAGCAGGCAGCCCATGGAGAATGCTCCCGCCGTCATCGAGAAAAATGTTTTTACTGCCAGCCAGCTCATGCCTGAGATGAAGAGGTCCTGCCACTCGTTCCATTTCGGCAGCAGACCCGATGGATCGGCTATTTTGCTTCGGATCGTGCGCAAGGTGAAACCGACATTTACGGCCCACAAGCAAAAGCAGAGCGGAATAAACAGGGGCATATCGCGGTAGAGGACGACAAGCACAAGGGCGCTGGCATTCATCACTCCGCCCACGGCGCTCTTGAACATCCACTCCGGATCCTTGAGGTAGAGCTTTACAGCATCATCGGGATCCACTCCAGCAGTCTTGGTCAATTCAGCACTCATATCTTTGCTGTCTCAACGGGGTCTTCCTTTCCCTCAGCCTACTCGATAAAGAGCAAACGAGGCACGGCCGGCGCTTCCAATCATTTGATTTTATTGAGCGAGCTCTTATTGCTCGGCCCGAGCAATTCCTTGATATTGTCTATGGCTTGAAGATTGGCCAGCGCGTTCCGGTCGGTCATGTTAAAAGTCACGGGTGTGACCGAGATGAAGTCATGAAGCAAAGCATGCGCATCGCTTCCCTCGACCTCGTTATCTTCAATGGCATGCCCGGTGAGCCAATAATAATCCTTGCCTCTCGGGTCGTGACGTTTCTCGAACCAGTCGTTGTAAAGCCGCAATCCCAGCTCCGTCACGCGCACGCCTTTGATCTGGTCGAGCGGCAAGTTAGGGACGTTTATGTTTATCAAAGTCTTGGATCCGAGGTGAACTTCAGGCAAGAGATTGATAAAGCGAGCCATGAACTCGGCGGCGGTATCGTAGTGTTTATGCACTCCCGAGGCGCCCAGGCTGACGGCGACGCTGGGAACGTTCAAAAATGCTCCTTCCATAGCGGCAGCTACAGTGCCCGAGTAAAGCACTTCCGTGCCCAGGTTGGGGCCGCTGTTTATGCCTGAAACGACCAGCTCCGGCGGATCTTCGAGCAGAACCGAGATCGCCAGTTTAACGCAATCGCTGGGCGTTCCTGTCGTCGACCAGCAGCGCCGCATATTGCCTTCCAGCTCAATCTCTTCAACCCGCAAGGGCTTATGCAGGGTCAATGAATGACCTGTAGCGCTGCGCTCGCGGTCGGGTGCCACGACAAAAACGTCATGGCGCGGATCGCTTGAGAGCCGCTGAGCAAGCGCCCTTATGCCGGGCGCATAAATTCCGTCGTCATTGGCGATTAAAATTCTCAATGGTGACTCCTGAATTTGGTAGGGCACTCGAGTTTCAAGCAGAAATGTAAACCCCGGGCTGGCAAGAGGGGCCTCATTCAGGGACTCAAGACCGAAATGATGTGTCTATGTGCTTGATTGTACAGCCATAACCTTGCAGAAGTTGCCATACTGAAATCAAGACAGTACTATGCCAAGGTTAGCTTTTGAAAAACAGTGCCAGATCTACATGCATGTGAGCATAATTTAATCGGAGTTCCTCATGATTGATACCGTGTTCGAGCGAGCGGGCGAGCCACTTTTGAATGTGGTGCAATACGCCATGGCGGAGTGTCTCAATATGGGACATTCGTACGTTTGCACGCAGCATTTACTGATCGGCTTGACTTGCGATGAGGAGAATATCGCAGCTCAGGCGCTTTCAACCATGAAAATGCACGAGGACAACACGCGCTCCGAGGTCGAGAAGCACTTCAAGGGGCAACCGGAGTCTGAACTGCTGTACTCCGATCGGCATGATGTTCTGGAAACCAATTTCCCAAAACCGGCAGCGCAACAGGCTCAGTCTTACGCCCCCGGTTTCATGGCTCAAGGATCGCCTGCGCAAATGTCTCAGGCCCAGGCTTTATCTATAACCGATAGGCCGGTTGGTTTTAGCGACCTTACGGTTCAGGCGCTTACCCGCGCTTTCGATTATTCCTTGTTCTTCGGGCAGGATGATATTGAGCCTGTGCACTTGATTCTGGCACTGATCGATTTGCCGGACGCCAGCGCTACCAAAATATTTGAAGACATGGGCGCTAACCTCACTTTTTTGCGGCGCGAAATACAAATCATGATGGCGGGCGAGATGACCCTGCGGCGTCAACTGCCCAGCTTGAGAAGTGCCACCGTAGCCGGTATCAGAGAGTTGATCGACCGGCTCTATGGTGCAGCCCGTTCGCTTTCGGTATTGGCTTCGCGAAGCAATCTGCCTTTGCCTTATGTGCCCAGCCGAGCCGAGATTGTTCATCGAGTCTGTGTCGCCTATTTTGCCGACTTCCTCTGGACGCAGGTCGCCTTCCGGCGCTATCTTCTGGAAGAAACGCTCGATGTTCTGACAGGGCGCACCGGATCAATGGGACAGGAGCTGACCGCATCGGTTATCTCAAAGGCGGCGCAGAATATAAGAGAAGAAGTGCGCAGCGCTTTCGAGTACATGCTCAGCAATGAGTATCGCTTGTTCAATCAAATGATGGACGAGGCGGAATACGATGAGATCGGCGCGGTGATTGAGGAGCTATGGTGGACTCAGGGCGAAGAGATCGCGCTGCACAAGCTCTTTATCGAGGCGCTCGACGACCATCGCCGGCAACAAATGCTCGGCTTACAGAAGCGCAGAATCGAGATCTCCGATCGGCTCGGGCGATTGAAAGGCAAGCTGAATGATACGGTTCGCGCCTGTTTCGAGCGCCGCTCGGTTCCCAAATGTTGATCCGCCGGGCTTTTGATCCGCACTTATTTTAAAACAAAAGGGCAGTTGTCGCAGAATGCCCGAGCGTAATGAATGCGCGCCCCTTCGATGTCGAAGCCTTCTTGCACCGAGCACTTCAAGGCTGCTTTTTTGCAGCGCGGGCAAATCAGCTCTCTGACTCCGTGCAAAATATTTTCGGCAAGCTCATGCAGAAGCTCGGGCGGAGGATCGCTGAGCTCGGGATGAGCAGGCTCATATTCCGCTTCTTTTAAAACGTAAGCTTCGATGCGCAAAGCTCGTGCCAGTATCTGTCGATCGGTGGTCGACAGCCATGTCTCGAGTCCCGCCTCGATGTCCTCGATTCGACCTGTCTGCATCCGGCAGGCTTTGGCCAGATCCTTGACAGTCATGTTGCGATATTCTCTTATCTGGTTGACGCGCCCTGCCAGGGTTGGCGATAGCTGCATGTCAGATGGAAGAAGCCTGGTTATTTTAGACATCTTAATCTTGGTGTTGGATCTCAAATTTAGATCTTAGCAATTTTTTTTCAAATTGTGGGCAGCAGCGGTTATTAAAAAACCGCTGAGCCATGCCAAGTTTAGCTTCCTATAAGCCTTTTCCGTGTCGTGGACTACCAGGCTGGACCGCGCTCCTGCACCGAATATGGTATCACGACCTGATCTCCGTTAAAAACAATCCGTGCTTCAAATCAATTCGTTTCATCTTCCTTCAAATTCATCGAGGAAACGTATTAGCCAGGTTGAGGCAAGGGAATATTCTAAAGAGTTTCTTTTCAGGAGGGCGCTATCTTGTTTGGAAAACCACCCGACACCGTGCCCGACGGATTAGATGCAGCGCAGTACCTGGAGCTGGCTCACTGGTACATGGAAAAACGCATGTTTTCCCATGCCAGACAGTCATTCACACGATCGTGCGCCGCCGAGCCCGAGGGGGAAGTAGCGGCGGAGTGCCGGCGCTGGCTTTCACGCGTTCCCAAAGGAGATGCTCCAAAGGAGATATACGAGCGTCTCTGGCGCATCGAGGCGGAAATGGCCTTGCACCCGCAAGAGTGCAAGCGCAAAGCGGAGAAAATCGCCGCTGAATATCCGGATTGCGAATGGCCGCATCAGTTGCTTGGAGCCGCTTATCTGCAATCCGGGGAGATCGAAAAGTGCATGCAGGCGCTGCAGGAAGCCTTGCGTCTAAACCCTGACTACGCTCCCACTCTGGCCACCATGGCGCGGGCGCAGGCGGTAGACATGGATTATGAGGCGGCTCGCGCTTCCCTTGAGGCAGCGGAGGCGGTTATGCCCGGTGACAATAATCTGGCCAATTTGAGGCGATGCATTGATTTTTTGATTGCCCTGGACGGGGAGGTAAATTGAGTGTCTGAAACTACCCACAGCAATGATAAGACTGCGCTTTCAGCCATCGACAAATTCTCCGCCGAGCAGGAAGCGGCGCTGATCGAGCACGAACGGAGGTGGCGTGAGCCGGTGCAAACATGTCCTCCTCAGCGCCAGGAAACAGAGGCGGCACTGGCTCATCTATATGAAGATCTGAAACTTGCGCCTCCGCAAGTCGTCTGGTGCCAGAGCCCATGGCAATTAGTTTTGGCGCACGGCATGTATCGCTTGCGGGACATCCACGGACAGGCTGAGACATATGCCGCCCTCAGTGAAGAGATCAAGAGTCCTCTCTTTAAGCATTTGTGGCAAAGGCTGATTGACTGTGATTTCATGGCGAACGTTCAAAATAATGATGTGACCGGCAACGGAGATGATGGCGAGCCAAGAGACTCATTTGGTTATGACCTGAACACCGATATTAAGACTGGTGTATCGCAGATTCTCGAAGACTTGGAAAAGAAGCTTTCCGAGGAGCTTACTCTGCCATTGAAATTGAAAATGCGCCAGGTTTTTCGCCGCCGCCTCGATGGTGACCCTGATTGGATGGGCATGCGCCCCAGGCTCTTTCGGGCGCAATGGGGTCTTATCTACCTGCGAGGCTTGCTGGCCGATTCGCTCAGTAGTGAATTCTGCGCGCAGATCAGTGATGAGATGCGGACGAAGCTCAACGCTATTTGCAAAGAACGACTCAAAGCCGACAGAACTATGCATTTTTTCCCGAGACAATACGACCAGCCCATGGAAGGGTTGTTTAGCGCTGCTGATGAGAGTTTGAGCCAGCCCGGCGATATGGGCCAGCTCGGGCATATCTCATTCGTCTTGAAACACCTCCCGGTTGAGAGAAAGCCGGAGATGCGATCGATTTTCGACTGGACGACACTCAAAGAAAATGTTTTCCACATCGATGCCTTCGAGAAGATTTGCTTCCTTTGCGAATTGCCAACCGAGTCCTTGGTCAACGAGCGCGGTCAGTTGCACAATGATTCGGGACCGGCCATGAGATTTGCCGATGGCTTCGAGATTTATGCCATCAATGGCGTTGTGATTCCCAAGGACGCCATGATGGCGTCGGCAAAGCTGACAGTCGATCAAATTGACAAAGAGCAAAACGTAGAAGTGCGGCGCATTTTGATTCAAAGATATGGCATGGAGCGATATCTCAAAGATTCATCCGCCGTTGAGATCGACAGTGATGAATTCGGCGTTTTGTACAAAAAATCTTTGCACATGGATGAGCCAATTGTAGTCGTGAGAGTGCTCAATCCTACCCCCGAGCCGGACGGCACCCGCAAATATTATTTCTTGCGTGTGCCGCCGTACATGACCAGCGCCAAAGCTGCTGTTGCCTGGACATTCAATATGAGTCCGGAAGAGTATCAGCCCGCCGATCAGTCCTGAGGCGATCCTGGCGTGGTATCGCAAATGGTGCGGCAAATATTGCATGCTCGGCACTACAGGTGGTTGCAGTCCCGAATCTGACAAGGAGGAGCGTATGACTTTTCGAAACAAATTGGATGAGTGCAAGCGCTTGTTCAAGCAGGGTCGATATTTTCAGTGCGAGCAAATCTTGTCATCGCTCCTCGATGCTCCCAATGACGAGGCGCCTTCAGCCGGCGATCTGGCCGAGGCGAATCTCGAGCGCGGTCGTGTTGCGCAGAAACTGGCCGATTATGAGAAGTCGAAAAAGCACCTTGAATCTGCTTATGAGTACTACAAGAGCAACTATGACGGCAACGAGTTCGCCTGCTCCGATGTGCTGAAGGAGTTGGGCATGCTTAGTTACGAAACTGTCGATCTTGATAAGGCTCTCCAGCACTTGCAGGAAGCTTTGCAGATTAGAAAGCAAATTCTTCAGCCGCCCCATAAAGACTTAGCCGAGGTTTTGGCGCGCATTGGAGAGGTTTATTGGAAAAACGCGGATTATAATTCGGCTAACACCTACCTGGACGAAGCGCTCGACATGCAGAAGTCGACGGTGGGGGATGAGCATGAAGACTATGCCAATACGCTGGAAGACAAATGTCTGGTCTTGCAGGCGCTGGGACGCGTCGACGAGGCGGAGGCCGGGCTGCGCAAAACGCTCGCGATCAGGAAGGAACGGCTGGGCGAAGACCACCCTTATATTGCCAATAGTCTTTCTAACATCGCCTATGTGCTTGGCAAGCAAAGGAAGCGCGAAGGCACCGAGGAGATGTACAAGCGTGCCATCGAGATCGCCGAGAAGGCTTATGGCGAGGTGAGCCCGCGCACTGCCACGTTTATAAATAACCTGGGCGGATACTACCTCGACAAAGGAAATTTGAATGATGCGGCGCAAAATTTCGAGCGTGCTCTGGCAATCAAAGAAAAATGTTTGGGCGCAGAAAGCGAAGGACTGATCAAGAACGTGAATAATCTTGCCATCGTGTACAAAAAGATGGGTCGAATCGAAGAAGAGCAAAAACTAAGAGAGCGGGCCGAAGTTTTGATGAAGTCCCGAATCTCAAGACCGGATCATAAAGATGTCGATACTATGATTTTTCTTGCCGACAAACTCAGCGCCGAGAAAAGACGCGCTGAGGCGGAAGAGGTGTTGAAACGCGCCCTGGAAATAGCCGGCACTGAATATGGTACCACAAGCATGAAGGCCGGGCAGGTCCTCAACATGTTGGCGCTGGTGGCCCTGAGCGACAAAGACTACCCGACTGCTCTCAGCCGATCCATTCTGGTTTTGCGCATTCAAAAGAAACATTATGGCAAGAAACATGCCGAGGTGGCGAAGATCTTGAGAATCATCGGCACTTGTCTGATGGCCGACGGATTGATGGATATTGCCAGATTGGTGAACGAGCAAGCACAAGCAATAGAAAAGGTGTCCGGTGTAGAGGATCAGGCTGTCGCCGCCATGCGGAAATTATTCGTCCAGTCGCGCGAGCAGAAAGGACCAAAGGACCCTCAAGTCCTGATGCGCATGAAAATGCTCGCCGACACATGCAGCCGGCATGGTAAAGAGGAAGAGGGTGAGGCCCTCTTCGACGAATACCTGAGGATCAAGGAAGAACTCAATCCGAACTGCAAAGACATAGCCCAGGAGCTGAAGTTGAAAGCTATGTCCGCTATTCCGCTGCAAGTGATGTTCAGCGAGACTTTGCCGTATGTTGATGAACAGGACCTTTCCAAAGCCACAGACTACCTCAAACGAGCGGTGCGGATTTCCGAACAGCACCTGAACAGCGAGGAAGAGATTGAGGATCACGCTGACTTGATGCTGGATTTGGCAGTCACTCTGGCTTTGAGCAAGCAATTCGAGGATTCCGAGGAGGCGGCCCAGCAGGCGATTAAATTATTCGAGAAGCTAAAGGGAGCGGAAAGCTGGTTGTTGAGCCAACCGCTGAACAGATACGAGCAGATCCTGAATTGGCAGGGAAATGCCGAGAAAGCCGAGGAAGTGAAACAGCGTCGCGAGGCATTGCCGGAGGCGCCTAGAAAGGAGCGCGACGAGCATTTCGATCGGATTCGCTCCCGACTGCTCGGCTCGCTCTCTTCATTAATGGAGGGTCTGGGAGCGGCTGTTGAGGGAGCGGATCCGGAAGAGGAGCTGCAAACCAGCGCCGTTAAATCGGATGGCGACAAGACGGCGGAAGAGAAGGCATAGGTGCTAAACTTTGGTGAGCCGCCGCCAGGGTGAAAACTTGTGTTGGATTTTTCCAAAGTGCTCAAGCAAATTCAGGACGTGAAGATTGATTCTTTGCGCGAGATTCCGCTCAGTCAGGTTTTGGATAGTGCTCGCACCGCCTATGGTGAGGCTGCCTCTGATGCTCGGCGCCTGAAGGATCGCTTGAGCGAGAATGCGCCCTGGGTTTTCTGGCCCGTCGCCACGCCTCTGGAGCCGTTCGGTGTCGAACGTCTTCTTCCGGCTGCACCAGATACGGTGACAGTGATTGCCGTGGACGGCTCACAGATAATGCCCAGCCATCATGAAGTGCACAATTGCTATTTGCTTAATGCAGGCATCGCGGTCATCTCATATGGTGAAAACGCATCATCATTACTGGAGAGCCTTCCCCGTCTGCATCATCGTCCCGAGGATCTTTATCCTCTGGTCGACAGGCGCAGAGTACATATAGATGAGCTTTTCGTCTCACTCGAGCGCTTCTTGTTCGAGCTGGAGGCGCTCATGGAGTACGCGCTGAATGCTAAGAGCAGCGGAGCACCGATAGTGGCTCTTGCAGATGGTTCGCTGATTCCCTGGTCTCTCGATAAGATGCCGATCGGCTACCAGGAATCTTTCTTCCAACGAATGCAGTCGAGCATGCAAAAGCTTCAGGAGGCGGGCATTCCACTGATGGCCTACATCAGCCACAGTCGCAGCTCTGAGATGATCAACATGTTGCGCACCTTCATTTGTCCTTATGATTTGAGCAACTGCCGCGAGTATTGCTCGAATTTAAACGAGGAGGACTTTCCTTGCTCGAGGATATGGCCTCTGACTGACAGGCAGCTTTTAGCCGGGCAACTGCCGGGCAACTTCCGAAGTTCCATTTGCCTGACTGCTCAAACGGTTTCGCGCGCTCTTGATGCCAATCAGCAAATTTGTTTTTCATACATAAACTTCGGCAGCGAAATTGCCAGAATCGAATTTCCGAGGTGGGTGGCTGATAACGGGTCCATCCTGGATCTGGGGCTGGGTGCCTTAGCCGCCCAGGTCACCAAGGGTGGTGGCTATCCGGTATCGCTCGCCGAGGCTCATCATCTAGCCGTGATCAAGGGCAAGGACCGGGAGCAATTCTTTGAGCTGATCGCTCGCCATCTCTCGAATCTAGGCGTCAATCGCATCCAGGTTTCACCAAAAGAATCGAAGAAGCGTATTGGTTTTGTTTAGAGCGGCTGGAGCAATCATTAACTTGAGTTGTGCCGAAATTTATTTATGGTCTCTTTCGCTGAGACTATAACTTATATATGCTTTAGTTCTCCAAATCATCTGGTTCGATGCTGCCAGAACCTAAGCTGGAGCTAATCTGATCGGATGCAAGACCCCGCATTCGTAAGATCCCCATTTACTTCCGGAGCAGTAAAGGTAAAGTCTTGCCAAGATGGCTGAATCAATCGAGAGGAGCTGGGAGTGTTTCTGTTTCGTGGGGGCTTGATGATCGTGATCGAGAAGATAAAATACATTTTCCAGCACTTTTGCCGAGAAATGGAAGGCAATCTGGCATACGACGAGCCAGAGGTAGATTTCAAAGAGATAGAGCGAACCAGAAAGAAGCTCGTCGAGATGCGGTTCCGCAAGGATACATCGGAGATGAGCGGCTCATTCGATCTTAGCTCGGTGCGCCGGCGCATCGCCGCGGATGCCACAGAGGTTGCCTCGCTTCGCGAGAAGACGAAGCAATCGGTCAACAAATGGAAACGACCTGGAGAGCAGACTGATTCCGGCTCTTTTGATGTCGGCGACCTGCAGTCTCGCATGGCTTCTAACATGAGGCGCGAGGCGGATGAAGCGATCGAACCCCTGCCGCCGGTAGAAGATACTTTCATGGCATTCAGCAAACCCGAGCACAACTTCTTTGCCGATGAGGCGCCGAGCCTGAAACTGGTCCATTGTCAGGTCGATCCCCTCGAGGAACTGGAAGACGAATACAGACTGCCTGCTCTGCCATTCTTTGCCGGTGCGGAGCCTATGCGCGAAACGGATATATTCATCCATGATGAAAAAGAAGCCGACGATCAGTCGGAAAGCGATAGAATTAATGCCACAGCCAACAATCCCATGGTTCAGGTATTGGGAGAGCTGGAGACCAGAATGGCCGAGAATCGCAAGAAAGGTGCTTACTGGGTGGAATCCGGCGACGACTAAAGCCAGGCGGCGCGAGGGCTCTACCAGAGAGTCAAAATGCTGAAAGAGAGATTGCGTCCATGGCGTGCCGTTTATCAATCATTCTATCGCGGTAGCATCTACCGCGAGGCGGCCTGGAGTTGGCGTGGTCTGGCTTATCAGTATCTGATCATTTTACTGCTCTTTTTGTGGATCGTTGCCGGACTTCACTTGCAGCTCGTGGTTGCTTCATACATCGATGGCTTCCTGATTCCTTTCTTTGATGACATGCCGAGGTTCGATCATAAGAACGGCACGCTCACTATGGACAAGCCCGGTGAGGTTTACCAGGTCAAAGACCGGCGAAACGGACGGGTGCTGGTTGATTTTGATCTGAGAAAGGTGCCGCGAGATCCGCCTCTGTCGGAGGATGGCATATTTTACCGGCGGACAGCGCTCATATTGCACCACGAAGGCAAGGAGGAGATTTCGCCTTTCAAGGAGCGTGACGAGCCGGAATCAACTAAGCAAAAGGAGCCCACGGACACTAAAGGCAAAGAGAATGAATGGAGTTCCGCCAAGTTCGTGCTGGAGAGGGTAAAGAACTTCTTTGCCCTCTTTGTCGTCGGTTCGTTGTGGATCGCCTCGTTTTTGTTGTGCGCCGTGCAATCTCTTGTTTATGCCTTCATCGGAAAGCTTCTCGCTGTGTTGAACAGGGTGACGCTTACATATGCGCAGCTCGTGCGCATCGCAATCGTTGCCATGACGCCGACCTTGTTGATCGATACCGTGCAAAAACTGACCTGCACAGGAATCCCGGCTTGGGCACTGGTGTCATTCGTTTTATCGCTTGCTTATCTCTTGTTCGGAGTGAGAGCAAATGCTGTGGCACGGTTGGCTGAAACGGAGCAATCGTTGAAATGATGGCTGAGTATGGGATTTCAGAAAGGCAATTTTGATCGTAGTGAGAAGCGAAGGAGCAGACCGATCTGCTCCTTCTTCCGAGCACGAGTCTGTTATCTTTGTCCGCCTTTTCGGCCTCGTTCGGACATGTCTTCTGAGGATCTGTTTGCGCCTGAGGCTTGGCCACCCTTCCTGCCCGCTTCGGCCGCTTCTTCTGAGGTGAACTCATGGGCGGTGCCTTTTTGATGGGCAGCCTTTCCGCCTTTTCTGGCGATTTCTCTTTGTTTGTCCGCATCCATTGATGCGAATCCTCTATTTCCTTTTTCTGCCATGATCAATTCCTCCATCAATACTTCATGTTCGTCTTGAGGTCCAAGAGTCTGCAAAATGGACGGCATCGCCGCGCCGTGGTTCCCTGGAGCTGAAATACATTTGGTATCGTATGCGATACCATGCGGCTTTTATTAGAGAGATAGTCGCTATCACCTGAGAAAGAATTGAAATTGAGGGAAGCATTTCATGCAGCCGAGTGCAGTCTGCTCTTTCATTGGCTGCAATGGACCGGTGTGGCTATCGACTGGTTTTGGAATGTAAATGAATATTTTGGCGGTCCCATGTTAGGATCGGATGCCCCTTGAGGAGTTGTTTTATGGCATCCGATACGCAATGCTCGGCTGGTGAATTCTTAGAGATAGCCCGCAAAGTCGAATCAGGCGAAAGACTGAGCAGGCAAGACGCTATTAAGCTCTACCACTATCCGGATGCGGCAGAGGTGGGCAGTCTCGCCGAGTCCGTCAGGCGCCGGAAAGCCGGAGCGGGTAAAGAGCGCCATGTTTACTACATCCATAACATGCACCTCAATCCCACCAACTTTTGCGTTGAGACCTGCCGCTTCTGCTCATACGCTAATCCAGGTCAAAACAGCTACACCTGGACTGTCGATGAGGTGGTGGAGGAAGCGCGAAAAGGCGTTGAGCTTGGCATCAATGAGATTCACATGGTGGGCGGGCTCAATCCGATTTGCAACCTTAACTATTATGAGGAAGTCTTCAGGGCGATAAAAAGCCAGTTTCCACATGTTCACCTGAAGGCGATGACCGCAGTCGAGATTGAATATCTGGCAAATCTCGAGGGCATCACTTACAAGGATTGCCTGCTGCGCCTGATGGACGCCGGGCTCGGCTCAATGCCAGGGGGCGGCGCCGAGATATTTGATGAGTCGGTTCGCGAGCGCATGGCGGTGAAGAAGACTCCCGCCGCTGTATGGCTGGAGATCCACGGTGTGGCGCACAGTCTTGGTTTGAAGTCGAATGCAACCATGCTCACGGGCATCGGCGAGAATGTCGAGAACAAGGTGGATCACATCCTCATGCTCAGAGAGCAGCAAGATCGCTCCGGCGGCTTCATGTGCTTCATTCCTCTAAAGTGCTACTACGAAGGCACGAATATAAAAGATGAAGTGAGCGAGCCGACTAATGAAGATCTGCTCAGAGATGTTGCCGTCTCGCGCTTGTTGCTGGACAACTTTCCTCATATAAAAGCTTACTGGATTCAACTGGGAGAAACGCTCGCCCAGACCGCTCTATCCTACGGTGCTGATGATCTCGACGGCACGATCCTGGAGGAGAAAATTACCCATGCAGCCGGAGCCAAGACGCCATTGCAGTTGGCTAAAGAGCGCATGGAAGAGCTGATTTCCAAAGCCGGATATTTGCCCGTCGAGCGCGATACCTTGTATAACATCAAACGGGTCGTTCAACCGGTGGCCTGAGCCGAGCCGAAAACTACAGAGCTTGCGCAGAGATTTCGATTCGTAAAATCGTAAATTTCCCATGGTCGCGGGCACTAATTGTTCACAGTTCTTTTTTAAACTGCAGATATTGTGTCGAGCATCTCATAACTGCTGTACCCGCTCTTGTAGCGGTCCCCTTCCTCTGCCCTAACTAGCAATATCATCTATGGTAACTACCTTAGACGCATCTGCTGTCAACCAGCAGCAGCCGAATGATCTGCGAAGCCATCTGTTGCGAGAGTTTCTGACGCCTCCAACGAGGAAGAGCAAGTCGGAAAATACAACAGCCGGCTCGCCCGGAGAAAGAAGCAAAACTGATGCCGCACCGCCTGCGGTGCAGCCCGGAGAGTCTGAGAAACCCGCCAAAACCGAGGGTGGAGCGAACACGGGCCACCTCTCATACAAATCGTTTTTTGGCGATCAGGGTGCCTCATATCTTAATCTTGCATCCAACCCATACCTCAGTCTCAATCCGTTGCTCAAGCTGCAAGATAAGTTGCCGCAAAAATCCGGAGCGAAGCGGGCCGAGCAAGCGCCTGATGGTGCGCAGGAAGGCAAAAAGAAGGGCACCAGTCAGGATAAGCCGCTCGAGAAAAAGGAAGCCGGCGAGCCATCCGCTAAGAAGAGCGAAGAGAAAAAATCAATATCGGCTCCGGATGGAAAAGGGACATACAGCAAACTGGAGAACGGCAACTGGCAGTTCACCGATGCCTCGGGTAAAACGAGCAAGAGCCATCCCGACTTTCCGGATAAGGCGATCAAAAACGTCGAGTCGCAGTCCGACGGCAGCCTCAAGCTGACCCTTGAAGACGGCAAGATCATGCGCTTGCGCTCATCCGGCGCTCGCTTACAGTATCCGGATGAGGCCGCATTCAATGCCAATCATCCCAATCGCGTCTACAGGAACGATAACACTTATAAAGACGTCGAGTGGGACGGCGATTCAATCAAGAGTTTCAAATCATCAGATAAGAAGGATCGTTTCTATCAAGTAGCCCAGGATCAGTGGTCAGCCGATCCAAAAGCGCAAGTCGGCTGGAAAGGACATATCGATATAAACGGTATCACGGGCGATTTCGATCGCCTGTGCAAAGAACCGGGAGCCAACCAGAATCAGCGTGACATCCTGCGCTCCGATGGGATAAACGAGACACGCAGAGCGGATGGGTCGGTGTCCATTGAAGTTCCTTTCCAGGACGGCAAACGAACGTTCAACTTTAAGGAGGGCTTCAGCAAGGATCGCACGACGCTCAAGCAACCCGATTCATTTGAAGTCGTATCCGGTGATAAAAAATATGTCTGGAAGCACATCGAGGGCGATACTTACGACTGCAACGGCGAGAAGCGCAAGGCGCAAGTAGAGCTGACCTCAGAAGGCAAGTATACATTCAAGGATCCCGAAAGCGGATGGACCATCTCGCGCACCCCTCAAGGGAGAGTCGAAGAGAGCACACCGAAAGAGAATAAATTCACCATAACCGATCAAGGCAAACTGATCAAAGCAAAAATCGGCGATCAGGAGTTTGATATCAAATATGGTGCAGACGGAAAAGAAAGCGAGATCAAACACGTCAATGAGAATCGCGTCTACACCAAGGGTGAAGATGGGAAGTGGAAGGACGCTCCGATCGATAACACCAGGCCTTACAACAAGCCTGATGCTTTTGAGAAGAGCATCATCACGAGCCCTGATCTGAATGCCGAGCAAAAGACTCGCATGCTGGAGAACGTCAGAAAATTCCGGGGTATGAAAGATTTCAGCGATGCCGAGAAGGAAGAAGTCTTCAAGCACGCCGCCAATCTTCTCGACGGTCGCAGCAATGACAAGTTTGACTCGAAGGAAAAGGCCGGATACGCCGATCAACTCTTCTGGCACATCGCCCAGGCGCGAAACGATCAGGGTCAGACTAAGAACTGCAACGTCACGGTCTTACGCGCCCTCTCCTGCCTGGATAAGCCGGGCTCTCTGGCGCGCGTCGCCGATGAGATGTGTAATAACGGCAACGTTCGCACCACTGACGGTTCCACTATTACTCCTAAGTTAGCCTCGGTCAAGCCGCGAGATGGCAGTCCCGAGTCAGTGTTTCCACCGGTTGATGGCAGCCGTTCCGCCCTCGGGAAGATGTGGGACGTGGTGGCAATCAATGCCTACTATCAACGCGCCACGGTCGATCCGATGGGGCGAGCTTGTGCCAAAGGCGCTTTGTCCTATGAGGAAGTCGCTCCAACAAGCCGAAGCGATACAGGCTCGAGGATTGTTGCCAAGACTGATGACGGTCGCGAGATCTATCTGGCCAAGAGCAAGACCACAGGTATCGAGGCATACGACGGACCGCACTTCGGGGATAAACAGATTGCCGATTCATGGTACCAGCTGACCGGCGAGAAGCTGAACGGCCGTTATCTCAGCCACGCAAACCGCCAGGGCGGCGAGGCTTTCCGCAATCTCGGCGGCAAAGAGATCCCCAGCGAAAAGGCGCTTCGTGAGGCCCTTGCCGACGGCAAGTGGAAGATCATCGGCGGCAATACCGGAGTCCTGGAGCAGAAACATGCCCAACAAAAAGCGCTCGATAAAGGTCAAGATCCTCGCACCGTCGGCAAACCGGCCGGCGGCGAGCACGTCTGGTTGGCGCGCCTGGACAAAGATACAGACACCGTCACAATCAAGAACTCATGGGGTACGAAGTACAACATGATGAACAGCAGCGAACTCAAGGCTGCCGGCAAGGATCCGCAGAAGACTATTACAATGTCTGTGAAAGATCTTTATCAGGGCATGCAGGATGCATCGTATGAAACGGAATCGTATACACTAACGTGGGCCTGGAGATAGTAGTGAGCGTTCTTAACATGGCCGAGCCGAATTTGACGATCGATCATCTCGAGGGCATGGAACCCCTGGATTCGATCTCCATTCCCTCTGAATGGACGCGAGAGAAAGAAGGTCCGAGCGGCGGCGATCGATCCTGCAGTATAAATTATCGTCCCGCTTCTGCACCGCAGGTGGTTCTATCAGTTTACTATCGCGGCTATGAGATCTCTGAGGATGAAGCCCGCCCCTTAGCATCGTTGTTGGAAGAGGCAGCGCAAGAACTCTCGCCCGACAGATTCTACTCTCTGGGTCATGCGGTGCTTGCCAATCTTGCCGATCGATCCGCGTTCGTGCTCGATTCCGCTGAGACTGTCCGGTTGAACGGCAAGCTGGTCTTAGCCGTGGAAGGATCGTGGAAAAACGGCGGCAAGCGATTCATTGGCTACATCCTCGGCGCAGATCAGTCCTGCACCGACCTGAAGGAAATATTTTTTGAAGGTCAGGAACCTCAGTTCAGCCGCTGGCAAGATCAAGCGCTGAGATTGATGGGCAGCGTAACCTGGAAAGATTGATTTAGAGAACCACCTGACCGATCGTTCCCTGCCGGTTGATCAATAACTTGGCACTCTCTCCCTGATGCTTATGCGAGAGGAGCGCGGCAAAATGAGTCAGGCTCTGGACGCTGACTCCGTCGACGGCAAGCACTACATCTCCTGGAGCGATACCGGCCTTGGCGGCACGCGATCCGATACCAATAGTGGTGACAGTCACTCCTTTGGCCGTCGGTTGCGCAATGATCCCGAGGCTGGCCAGCAGCTCAGGCCCGCTCAGCGGTTTGGCAGCCGATTGAGCGCTTCCCGCATGCGATCCGGCGTGTCCGGCTGGTGATGCCGTATGTGGTGCAGAGTGATGAGCCGGCGCCGTCCCGGTCTGTCCCTGACCGGCTCCTTGCGATCCTGACGGCTGAGTGAGTTGCGAAACTTGACCACCATATCCGGTGCCGTTTTGTCCGAACGCTTGCCCACCCTGATTGAAACCTGGCGAGCCGGCATTCATGCCTTGCCCGCCCTGGAAACCCGCATTGAATGCTTGCGAGTTGCCGCCCATGGGATAGCCTTGCATGCCGGGATTGAATCCGGCTCCCTGAGTGAAACCTTGCCCGCCCTGGCCGAACTGCATCTGGCCTGAGCCCATTTGCCCTTGTGAATAGCCGGGCTGTGAAAATCCGTTTTGATTGAAGCCCTGATTCAGTGGCGTGAAGCCCGGCGAAGATTGCTGGAACCCCTGTCCTGAGTTAGTCAAGCCTGGCGATGATTGAGGAAATCCCTGGGGGACCGGGGTGAAACCAGGTGATGATTGAGCTTGCGAATTGGGCATGAACCCCTGAGCTTGAGATTGCTGATTGAAACCCTGTCCCTGTTGATTGAATCCTTGCGGCATGTAGCCCTGAGAATTTTGTGGTATCACCGGTGATGCCTGCCCTGGCGGTGTGAATCCGGGCGAGGTTTGCGTATAACCTTGATTGGGCGCAGCGCCATACGCTTGCGTGTTGAGCGAAGGGAAGCCGCCCGGCTGCGAGGCCTTCGGCATGGACTGCGGATTTAAGGCTGTCTGATTGTTGAGCGGCATGCTTTGCGTTGGTGCCGTGCGTCGTTGCGCCGGCTGGCTTTGACCGCTTCCCGACTGCTGATTGAAGCCCTGCAGCATCCGCTCCATGTCGGAGGTGCCTATCTCGGCTTTATTCTTGCCGCCGCGTGATGAGTCCGACTTCGGCTTATGAGGCGCCTTTCCGGCTGCGGCCAGGCGACGCTCCTTCTCCTGCCGTTCCTTCTCTTTCTGGCGCTCGCGCGCCGCCCGCTTGTCCTGGTCCTCTTTGTCGTCCCACGCCTCATTAGCGCTCTTGCGCTTGGCCGCGTCTTCCTGAACGGTATCCTTCAGTTTCTGACAGGCGGCTATGTAGCGCTCCTCTTTTGGATTCAGTTTGCGAGCCATCTCGTAGTACTCGAGCGCTTGCACAGGACTGCCCATGATCAAATAGATCGTGCCGATGTTGTATTTGTAGGCGGCGTTTTTCGGATAATCGTTTGCCAGCTTTTTGTACAGCTCGATGGCAGTGAGATATTCTTTTCGTTTGAACGCCTCTGCGGCTTCCTGAGCCTGTTTATCTATCTCGCTCTGCCTGGCCTGTCCTTCTTGCTGCTTGCCCAGTTTTTCCTGAACGGTGGTGATTGCATCTTTATATTCCAAACTGTCGGGATTGCTGTCATGCGCTTTTCGGTAAGCCGCATCAGCTTCATTGAGTTGTCCTCGAGCCTCGAATATGACGCCCAGGCTGAAGTGCGCTTCTGCATTTTCGGGATCGAGCCTGATTACCTGGTTGAACTTCTCGATCGCTTGATCAGCATCTTTTCGCTTCCAGAGCCGGATTCCTTCCTTCAATAGATTCCTTATCTCAGCATCTCTTTGAGCCTGAGCCGATAAATTGGCGCGCTCCCAGGCCATGTCCGTTTCGTTGGCGCCTGCACTGGCGGGTGCCTTAGCCGGCTTCGAGCGGGACGGCGATTTTGATTTGCCGGCCGGCTGGGAGGCGCTGCTTTCTTGACTCGGTTCGCTGGTCTGCATCTGAGGGGGCTTGGCCGGCTGTTCTTCAATTTGAGGTCCGGCTGCCTCGAAAACTTTCTGCAGCCGCTGCTCGACCGATCCGCTCGACGGCTCGCCAAAGAATCGCTTCTCGAGCCGATCCAAACGTTTTTCCATAGCTTCGCTGGCATAAGTCTTGAAGAACATTTTTTTCTCGACCGCGGCCAATTTATTCTCGTCGGCTTTCTCGATTGCCCGGGCGGAAGTGAGGCAAGTCAAGCCGATGCATCCGGCGAGCAGCAACGAGACGATCAAAGTTTGCTGTCTTCTTTGGCGATGAGAATCTTCAATCACGAGCCGCATTTGATCCCTGGTCTTTGATTTGTGGTAAACGGTACTTTAGCAACTGCTCCGGCTATTCACATGCTAGCATCCATCGTCCTGATTGGCTTCGGATCCCGGGCGCTTGCCTTGCGGTTCAAGATGAGCAAAATAGGTACTTGCCAGTTTTACGCTTTTTTGAATCTGAATTGCGCAGGAGGAACTATACTGATCGGATTCCAGCCGTTCATAGATTTTCGAGGGCAATCGCGAACCCTCTTCTCTGCGATTGGCTTGCTGTTTATCGAGTATGTTAGTCACAATGCAATAGTGCGGTCAAGCATTTTCTCAAGGTGCGTCCTATGAGCGAACTGAACAAAGACATAGATTTGGAGCGGCTCTTCAACGACGACGAGATCGCGCACTGGTTGGCGTTCGATCATGCCATCGACGGCATTGGTCTGGCGCGAGTGAAATTATTGTTCGAGCGCTTCGAGAGCTTGAAAGCTGCCTGGGAGGCGGAGCCCGAAGATTTGCAATCGGTGAGGCTGATGAGTCCGGATGTGCTCGGCAAGTTTCTCGAGGCGCGCCGAAAGGTCGAGCCGGAGAAGCTTCTGCATCAATTGAAGAGGGCGGGCGTCGGGGCAATTCCGTTTTACCATCCGGATTATCCGTACCTCCTGAGGCAGATAAATGATCCGCCCATGATTCTTTATGTGAAAGGTCACTTGCGCTTCGACCACTGGCAAGCGCCTCTTGCCGTCGTCGGGTCGCGCAAGCCGACCAGTTATGGTAAAGGCATTGCCCGGGAGCTTGCCCGGGATCTGGCTCGCCAGGGCGTCACTGTTATTAGTGGTATGGCATATGGTATCGACTCGCTGGCCCATTGGGGCGCCTTAGATGCAGGTGGAAAGACGGTTGCCGTGCTTGGCTGCGGTCCGGACGTCTGCTACCCGCCTACGAACCGTCCGCTCTACGAGCGTCTGATAGAGGCGGAACAGACTGCCGTTATATCCGAATTTTTCCCTGGAACGAAACCGGAGGCGTGGCAATTTCCGGCGCGCAATCGCATAATCAGCGGACTTTCAAAAGGTGTAATCGTGGTCGAGGCCGATCAGGAATCGGGTGCGTTGATCACCGCGAACATCGCCTTCGAGCAATTTCGCGAAGTTTTTTCCATACCCGGCCGCATCGACAGCCGCATGTCGCGCGGCACCAACAGCCTGATTCGCGATACCAAAGCCCATCTGATTCGCGATTACAGGGACGTCATGGAGGATTTGAATTGGGCAGTCAGTGCCGCTCCCGCCAACGAAATTGCTTGTGTTGTCGAGCTTTTCGGTCGTGAAAAGGAGATTCTCGATCTCCTCTCACCAGAGCCGATACACTTCGATCACCTCTGCCAGAAAACCGGCATGGCTGTCGGAGAGCTGTCCGCCACTCTCACCGTGCTCGAGCTTGCCGGCGTGATAACGCGGCAGGGCGGCGATTGGTATTCCCGATCGGCTCCCTGATTGCCTGACTGGCCGTCCACTTGACCGCTAATCAGGCGCTCAGTAAGGAAACATCAGACAATATTGCTTCTTGTTGTGTGCTCTTTTCATAATTTTAGGGAATACAATAATCAGAACGGCTGGCACAAGCCTATAGGGTCGTGCGCAGCTTAAATGGCGGTGGTCTGGTTGAAGGCGAGATAAAAACCAAAGTTAATCTGGAAGGAAGCCTGAGCCCTGATTACAAGACGATTTTCGGCGAGCCGATCTGTTTGCGACTGTCCGATAAAGGGTAATGCATGTAAGTCAATTGTTGAGCGGGTAGTTAGTTCTAGGAATTACTTTTTCTATTCAGCTCAGAGGGAACGGGCGACCATAAACTAAGATGAAGCTTTGCCTACGATGCAATCAGTATTTCAATGACACGCAGAGTACGTGTCCGAATGATAATATCCCGCTTGAATCGGTCGGAAAGGACCCCCTGATCGGCGCCCTCATCGATGACAAGTTTGCAGTCGATTCGGTAATCGGCAAGGGCTCGAGCGGCATTGTCTACAAAGCCACGCGTTTGATGCTGGGCGGAGAAGTAGCAGTCAAGGTGATTCACAGTTACCTGGGTGCCGACAGCGCCTCGCTCGATCGTTTGCTGCGCGAGCTGAAAGCCGCACAGAAGCTGCGCCACCCTCACATCATCACGGTCTGGGACTCCGGTACGACCGATGACGGGCAGCCGTATCTGGTCATGGATTACCTGGAGGGCATCACCCTCAGCCATTTGATCACCCAGAAGGGCGCCTTGCCGCCCAAGCGCATTCTCAACATTACCCGGCAGGTCTGCGATGCCCTCTCCCATGCTCACGAGCAGGGTTTGATTCACAGGGACATGAAGCCGGAGAACATTGTTCTTGAGGAAAGCGAAATTCGCGGTGATTACGTCAAAGTTCTCGACTTCGGTATCGCGGACACCCCGCAGGAGAGCGCCGCTCGAGCCCAGATATCGAAACCGAAAACGGTTGCCGGCAGCCCTGCTTACATGAGCCCCGAGCAGTGCCAGGGTTTCGAGCTCGACTTTAGAAGCGATCTTTATTCAATGGCGGTGATTGTCTTTGAGATGTTCACCGGTCGAAGGCCTTTCCTGGCGCACGATCTGATGAAGCTCATGTATATGACCGTGACCGAACCGGCGCCGAAGATGGGTCAGGTGCGCAAAGATCTGGTCTTCCCCGAGCGGGTTGAGGCAGTCGTAGCGAAAGCATTATCAAAGTTACCCGAAGAGCGGCATGAATCCATAAAAGAGTTCTGGAGAGAGCTGGATGCAGCTTGTGCCGGACTCGAGTTCGGCAAATCGGACCGGGCCAAGTTGACGGCCAGAGACTCGGCAAGCGAGCGGGACCTCGAGATACTGCCTACCGAGCGTTTGCTCGATGAAGATAAGCCGAAACGACCGCAGTTCGCAGCCGGTCCTGAAGACATGCCTGAGCTTTTCATGCCGCCGCCTCCTCCTCCGAAGGCGGGTGGGAACGTTCTACCGCCATCACCTGGCAATGTCGCTCGCCCCAACCCTCCTGGTATGTTGGGCGCTCAGCCCCCAGCCGGACAAGCCGGACCCGCTCCGACCCCCGCGCCGCCGGGCGCTTCACCGCCAGGGGCGGCGCCGCCGCCTCGACCGGCTCAGCCCGCCATGCCCGGACGCCCACCTGGTGCGCCGCCCGCTCCTAATAATCCTGCCAATCCCAATGCCAATCAGCCAAAGGATGAAGCCAAAGGTGCTCAGCCCGTTCGACCGCTTGCCCTGAAGCCTGGTCAGAAGCCGCCGCTGCGTTTGGGACCGAATCAGACAATCATCAATCAGCCCGGCCAAAGCCCTGATGGCCCCGGTCGTGCTCCTTCCCCTCAATCAGGTCCGCCTGGTGCGCCGGCCCGTCCGCCAGGCGCTGTGCAGCCCGGAGCGACACCGCCCGGCATGCCGCCTGCCCCAGGTGCAGGTGCGCCTGTGGCTCCTGGAGCCAGCACCCCACCAAAACCTGGTGCTCCACCCATGCCCGGTGCACCACCAATGCCCGGCGCGCCGCCCAAACCCGGAGCCGGAGCGCCGCCCAAACCAGGCACGCCTCCAATGCCCGGCGCCGGTGCACCACCAATGCCCGGCGCAGGTGGTCCTCAAGGACCCGGTGCTCAGCAAAGACCCGCACTTCCCGCCCAGGCAGCGAAGCCGGCCGGCACTCCGCCTGTGCCGGGTGCGCCCAAACCAGGCGAGGCTCAAGGCACAGCAGCAGGACAACAGGTTAGACCACCCGTTGCCGGTCAAGCAGCGGCGGCGCAAGCCGGCGGTCCAGCCAAGCCAGCCGGACCCGGTCAAGGTGCCGGTCCGCAGGCCGGTGCAAGACCGCCGCTGGCCGGACAGACAGTTGTCGGAGCCGGCAATCGACCCTCTGGGACCGGGCCAACCGGCTCCGCTCAGACTTCAGGCCAGCCGGCAAAGCCGCCGATCACGGCTCAAACTACATCGAGCAAGCCGTCTGAGGCCGGTAGCGATAATAAAGAGAGCGAAGCGAAGAGCGACGCAAAGCCGCCGTCGCAGCAACCAGTGGGCGGGATGCCGGGTGCACCAGGCCCGAACAGGCCTGCCCCGGGATCGCCTCCATCGGGCGCCTCTCCAGGCTCGGTGCCTGCCGGCAAGACTCCTGTCGATGCTCCCGCTGCCATGCAGGGCGCCAATGGCAGACCGCCTGGCCAAGAGCAAGCGGTTTCGCCTGGATCAACGGCCCAGCCGGGTCAACCAGCTGAGAAAAGCGAGGCGTCGAAATCGCAGGGGCGATTGTCGTCGCTTGTAAAACGTCAACCAGGTCAAGCGGCACCACCCATAGCGCGCACTCCTACAAATGCTGCGCCGGCCGAGGCCAGACCGTCATCAGTTTATAGTTATGTTCCTCCAGCAGAGCATCGCCGCGAAACCGTGGCGCCTGCCAAACCATCAGAGCCTGCCAAGGCACCGTCCCAGAACCAGGGTCCGGGGCCGGCACAAGCAAAAGCTGCACCAGGTGCGGTACCATCCGGACAAGCCAAACCGGGCGTGCAGCCAAATCAAATCAAACCGGGCTCGGTTCAGCCGGCTCAGGGCAAACCGGGCTCACCCGGAGCAGGACAAGGGAAGCCGGGCTCCGGACCGGGAGGCCAGGTGAAAGCGCAGCCGGCGGCCAGACCCGGGCAACCTGGAGGAGCGGGCGGTGGAGCGGCTAAACCGGGTTTACCCGGCGCGGCGGGCACGCCGGGAGCTCCCCCGAGACCGGGCGCACCTGGAAAAGCTCCGGGTGGTCCTGAAATAGCTACGAAGTCCGGGCCTGGGCAATCACCAAATGCGGTGGCAGGACGGCCGTCCGGTCCGGGATCCGGACAAGCCAAGCCTCAAATCGAAGACGTTTACGAAGACGAATATGACGAGTCGCCCGGCGGTAATCACAAGTCTTTTTCACGCTCGCTCGACGGTCACATACCGCAGCTTACCGACGAAGACATTCGCCGAGGGATGTCGAATCTCAATTGGCAGGATGAAGTCGAAGCTCTCAAGACGGGCAACGTGCAGCCTATTGTGGTTGGCGAAAACGACCCCATGCAAGGATCCGGTGCCTGGCCAGCCGGTTTGATGCACCAGCAACAGCAGAGCTGGCCGCCCGGCATGATGCCACCACATGCAGTGCCAGGACAAACCATGCCCGGACAAATGATGCCCGGCATGTCGCCGGCACAAGGCATGCCGGGAATGCCCGGAATGCCCGTTCAAGGTATGCCCGGAATGCCGGGAATGCCCGGTCAAGGTATGCCGGGTATGCCCGGTCAGATGCCGGGTATGGGTCAAACTGTGCCGGGCATGCCTGCCATTCCCGGACAGATGATGCCCTACGATCAGTCCATGTCTTATCCGCCCGGCGGCATGATGCCTTACATGCAGATGCCGCCATACATGCCGGGGCAGCCGATGCCGCCCGGCTACCAGTACCCGCCGATGAATCAGGAGCAATCCGGTTCTTATCCGATGGCCGGCTATCCCTATCCACAGCCTGGACAGATGTATCCTTATCAAACGCCGGGTATGCCGGGTATGCCTGGTATGCCGGGTATGCCACCATACATGCCACCAGTCCAGCAGCCTGGCATGGAAGCAGAGCAAGCCCAACCACCGGCATCTCCGCAGAATCTCCAGCAACCGGTCCTGCCTCCCGAGGCGGAAAAGATCGAACCATCTGCGCCTGAACCGGAAGCCGCTTCGAAGTGGGCTCCCAAGTTGGATGACCTGGACGCCAAAATCGAATCTGAAGCGAAACGAGCATTAGAGGCCAAGAGCGAGCCGCCCTCGGCGCCAAAAACTGATGAGGATAAGCCGGTCGAGCCGATTAGCGACAGTGCCCCGAAATCAGCGCCGAAATCGGAATTCGAGCTCGATCAGGACGCTTCGCTGCAAGCCTTAATCGACGCCTCCAAGCGCGAGAAGGAAGAAAAACGCAAAAACAAACGCTCCTTCGCCCGCATCGGTGATGACCTCCTCAAAGACGAGCCGTCCGGCTCTGATAGCACTAAATCCGGTGCCATGCCCGCAGCAAAGAAAGAAGCCGAGGCTGAGCCTCTGAAGCGGACCGGTCTGGGGGCGCTGCTTGGCTCGTTGGCTCAGGATGATGATGAACCTGAAGAAGCGGAAAATACTCAGGTCCCGAGCCCACCGGAAAGTGAGCCTGTTGATGACAAGAACAAATTCGCTTTTGCCGTTGCATCCTCGGCGTCGCATCCGTCTCTAACTGAACAGGACGATAATTCCGGCGCGGCCGGCTTTGCCAAACTGATGGCGGCGATCAACGAATCGGAACCGGCCAAGGATGCCGAACCATCTCCTCTCGAGGAGGAAGAAGAAGCTCCCGCCTCATCGCTGCCCACTAAGGCACTGGTGGAGGCAGTTGATAAACTGCTCGGCGGTGAGGATGATGAATCGGCAGCAGTTAAGAAGGCGCCGGAGATGAAAAATCCCTTTGAGCGGCCCGACGATTTGCTTGGCGGAGACGAACCGGCAGGAGCAGGCGCGTTTGCCAGCAGTCTCAGCGAAGCGGCAGCCCGCCTGGCTTCAGCCATGGACGATTCGGATAATCCATCATTTGGACCGTTATCGACCTCGTCGGCTCCGCCGAGCATCCAACCAATCAGCCAGCGACCGATTAGCCAGAACCCTTCCACATCAACCTCTGATGCTCTGAGCCGTTTACTCGAGGCAGCCAGCAAAGCACCCAACAAATTGGATAGTCATCTTGATACCGAGGGTGGTGCCGATGCCAACAAGATGGCTGCGCGAGTCAATAAGCCGCAGGGCAAAGTCAGCCGCAAATTGGCGGCCATGAAAAATGCCGAATGGGACGAGCAAAACCCCGCCGCTCCGGGGACATTGCCGACCCCGGGCGGCTCTACTGGCGGGCTATCCGCATTCGCTCAAGGACCGGACTTGAGTGGTGGCATGCCTACACCCGACACGATGCGCAATGTCGGCAGCACCACAGGCAGTGGCAGCTACGGACAGGATGCCGTCAGCGCCAGAATTGCCGAGCTGAACCGCAAGCTCGAGCAACAAACCATTGGCAAGTTGAACGTCGAGCTTCCGCAGGCTCCGCCGCCGGAGCCATCGGTTTTGCCTGATGCCGGCAACCGCCGCGACGTCGTCAACCGGATTATGGAAGAAGCCGCCGCTCGCCAGCAAACAATAACTCCGCAACCTGCTCCACCCGCTCAGTCGGATTCGGCAATCAGCGCCGGCGATCTGGATCGCGTCAATGCCAATCGACTGGCCCAGATGGCTGATGCCGAGCGGCGCAAAGCCCGAGGGCGTGCCAAAGCTTCCATGAGTGCGCCGCGCATTCCAATCGTGCCCATACTGATTGCTCTTGTCGTGATTGGGGGCATCGGCGCGGTCGTCGTTCTCAAGCCTGATTTCAGTCATATCCTCAAGTTCGGCCAGCCTGAGAAGGGTAATCAGCAAGAACAAGACAAGAAATTGATGGGCGAGGTCGATAAGCTGATCAAGTCCGGCAAGTTGGAGAATGCCTGCAAGCTTTTGCAAGAAGAAGAAGAGAAGCGCGGTCTCACTCCCGAGCAGTCCGACAAGCTGGACACAATCAACATCATGCGAGCCAAACAAAAGAAAAAGAATGGTGCGGTTCAAGAAGCGATCGAGCTTCTTAAAGGGGTTCCCCAAGAGTCCGGTCAATTTGATGAGGCCCAGAGTTTGTTGAAGCAGTACCAGAAAGGATCCGGTAAGTCTAAGAAGCGCGGCAGACGCCGAGGATGAGCTGCTAGACCGGTCGGGTCAATTGAATCAGAAGACAGCTGATCATGAAATTATGCGTTGAGTGCAACATACATTTCAGTGAAGAATTGGACAGCTGCCCAAACGATGGCACACAGCTGATCGTGGTCGGAGACGACAGTTTAGTCGGTGAACTGGTCGGAGACAAATACCGCATTCTATCTCAAGCGGGAAAAGGCTCCATGGCTGTAGTGTACAAGGCTATTCAGGAGTCGACCGGCCGTGAGATGGCCGTCAAGATGCTTCATCAATTCCTCAATGCTAAAGAGGATTCAGTAAAGCGTTTCTTCAGAGAAGCGAAAGCCGTATCAAGTCTCCACCACACAAACATAGTCAAGCTCTACGATTTTGGCGTCATGCCCGATGGACAGCCTTACATCGTCACTGAATTTCTGGACGGCATCACCCTTACCGAACTGCTGCGCAAGCGAAGCTATCTCACCGTGAGAGAAGCATTGCCTCTCTTCGAGCAAGTCTGTGCCGGCATCGCCGAGGCGCATCGAAGCAAAGTCATTCACCGCGATTTGAAACCGGACAACATCGTTCTTCAACATGTCGATCCTGATGGTCCATACGATTCCAAAGACTTGATCAAACAGAACAGCGTGCGCGTCGTCGACTTCGGCGTGGCAAAAATGTGGAGCGAGTCCGGCGGCTCATCGGCATCATTGACGCTGGAAGGCAAGGTTTGCGGCAGTCCCGCATATATGAGCCCGGAGCAATGCAAGGGCAACGATATCGATTATCGCTCCGATATTTATTCGCTTGGCGTGGTCATATTCGAGACACTGACCGGGCAGAGACCATTCTCGGCTAATGATTTGATGGCCTTGATGCTCATGCACGTCAACAAAGAGGCACCATCTATAGGGTCAGTCTTGCCGGACGTCGCCTTTCCAGCCGGATTGACGAATGTAGTGATCAAGGCTATGGCCAAGGAAGCAAAAGATCGGCAGCAGAGTGTGGAAGAGCTCTGGTACGAAATTGCAGCCGCCTGCAGCGGCCGGCGCGCTCCGGAGGTTGATGTCGAGCATACCGACGATTGGAAGTCGCTTGATGTCGGGCTGGCCAACAACCCGCGCTCCCGCCAGGGAGTCAATCCCAATCGCCTCTCGGATCATCCCGATGTTGTCGACTGGACGCGCACAACCGCTGAGCTGAGCGCACTGAAGTCGAAGAGAAAGATGCTCAATCTCACCTGGCGGCAAATGCAGCTCGGTTTGTTTTGTGCCGTGTTGCTGATCGCGGTGGTATCACTGTTCCGCATCTCGACGATGGTGGCTGATGGAAACGCCGCCAGATTATTGCTCGATGCCGGAAACTATTCAGGCAGTATTCAGATATTCGAGATGCTCAAGGCAAAAGGGCAGTTATCAAAAGAGAATCGAGAGTTGCTCAACGAGTCATACTTCCGCCTGGCGCAGGAGAAACTGAAGAGCAAGAATATCGATGCCGCCATACCATTGCTAGAATCAATCGATCAGAATTCAAAGCGCTACAAAGAGGCAAAGGATCTCTTGCGGAAGTATAGAAACCGGCGACGTTCCTGAGCGCCGAAAGTCTCGACAACCAGCCAGCCACTCAATTCTTTGTTGTGTGCTAGCAATATGAAGAATATGCTATCATTGCAATCAAATAGCCGATGGTGATAGCATGGCGAATATAACCGTTCGAAATTTACCCGATGAGACGCACAGAGCCTTGAGAATGCGCGCCGCCCGGAATGGCCGAAGCACGGAAGCGGAGATAAGGGCCATACTGGAAGATTCGGTCAGACCGAAAGAGCGCCTTAAGATTGGCTCGGCACTGGCGGCATTTCGCCAGAAGCACGGTCTGGACATCAACATTGCCAGAGATCAACAGCCGGCTCGTATAGCCGACTTCCAATGATCATTATCGATACCAACGTCGTCTCTGAACCATTAAAACGGGACGCCGACTCGAGGGTTCTAACCTGGCTGGACAACCAATCGGCGGAGACTTTGTTCTTGACCGCCATCAGTCTATCGGAGCTGTTGATTGGTATCAAGGTATTGCCGAAGGGAAGACGGAAAGAAAATCTCAGCGATGCGCTGAGCGAATTGATCGACACGCTCTTCGCTGAGCGAATATTGCCATTTGATCGTGAGGCGGCGATTGCTTACGCATCGATTGTGGCAAGAGCCAGACGCGCAGGCAAGACCGTCTCGATTGCCGATGCTCAGATCGCAGCGATTGCGACGGTCCACGGCTTTTCGGTGGCGACACGCGACACGGCTCCCTTTGCCGCGCTGGCCGTTCGCACGATCAATCCATGGGGCAAACTTTAGGGCGGCGCACCTCAAGCAAGTCCGAAAAGAGCGCGAGCGTTCTTCGAGGCCGCCTCTGCGATCTCAGCGAGCGAGCAGTTTCTCAACTCGGCCAGTTTCTCGGCCACCAGCCAAACATACAGGGGTTCGTTTCTCTTGCCCCGCACCTTCTGTGGTGCCAGAAAAGGACAATCCGTTTCCACCAGCATCTTGTCCGGCTGCACTAATGAAGCCGCCGCTTGAATTTCTTTAGCGTTCTTGAATGTCACTATGCCGGAGAATGAAACGTAAAAGCCGAGCCGTTCTATACTCGGAAGAACATCAGGTCCGCCTGTGAAGCAATGAAAAACACCGCTCACCTCACCGCCTCCGGCTTTCTCGAGGAGACTGAAAGCATCATCCCAGGCGTCTCGGCAATGGACGATAATGGGCTTTGAAAAACGCCGCGCGATTTTTATTTGCTCCTCGAAGGCTCGCAACTGAGACTGGCGATCGCTGTTGTTGTAATGGAAATCGAGACCGCACTCGCCGACTGCCACGAGGCGTCCTGACTGAACGGCCTCGATCAGTTTATCGCTCAGTTCGGCCGAGAAATGTTTGGCTTCATGAGGATGTTGACCCAGGGCGATTGAGATGTGCTCGTGTTTGTTCTTGATCGCGAGCAACTCATCTAAGTCGCCGACGACCACGCCTGGATTGACCATGTGCTTTATGCCGTTTGCAAAAGCCCTGGCAATAACGTCCTCTTGCTCCTCAGCAAAAAATTCCTTTACCACGTGAGCATGACTGTCAATGATGCCGCACGTGCTTGTGGGTATGATATCGGTGGCTGCTGCCTCTGTCATTATCCGACCTTTCAATAATTGCTCTAGGATAGAGTACTAGCTAAAAGAGCCAGAAGATGTTTGGACACTTAAGCTAATTTACTTTTTTCGAAATCTGAGTACAGTTAGGATAAGATGGGTTTAATAAAAGCTTACGGGTTAGGTTTAACATGAAGCCCCACTTTACTATCACTACAAGAATACAGGCATTAATACTGGCAGCAGCCGTCTGGACATCATCGACTGGCATCGCTTGCGCCCAGCAGTCAAACAAAATGCTCAAAGGTGGGGTGAACGCGACGGATTACCTCAAGCCGGCGAGCGGTCCGAGTTTGACCCGCAGCGATATCCAGCAGAAAGGCGATCCCTTTGGAGGCGGCTCCGGTCCGGGTAATGCCGAGCACTTCGATGCACCCGATGCTGCCTTTGGCTCAAACCAGCAAGCCACGCCGCAACCACCTTTCAATCTTCAAGCTGCAGACGCCGGCTTCGGCAATCAAGACGGCGGCATGGGTGAGATGCCTGCTCCTCCGCCTGAGAATCCGCAGATGGGCAATCAAGGCACCATGACGCCACCGCAAATGCAAAATCCGAACGACCCGGATTCGTCTCAGCAGATGCAATTGGCTTGGGATGAGTGGCATCGTCGCGTAGCCGAGGCTATATTCATTCGCTTTGACGCGCTCGCTAACAAGGCTTTTCCGACCAGCCGCCCGCTTGGCTGTCAGGTCGTTTACACCGTCACGCGCGATCACCAGATTACCAATGTCCGCGTCATCCAGAAGAGCCCCAACATCGTCTTTAACACCATGACCATGCTTGTTTTGAAGTCGATGAACGGCAGCCCGATGCTTGAGTTTCCAGCCGGATCTCGTCGCATGAGTGTTGAGAAGCTCGGTAACTTCACCAGGAATTATGGAGTGCAAGGCTTCAAGCATACGATAAACGACAATGAGATGATCAAGCAGCAACAGCAGCATCAGATGAACGCTCCTATGAATCAGAACATGCAGCAGCAAATGCAAATGCAGCAGATGCAAATGCAGCTTCAGCAGATGCAAATGATGGGCCGCTGATATCCGGGCGTTCAGGCTGCCCTCGCCGGGTTTTTACGAAGAACGCGACGGTCCGACTGGGGATTTTGCGAAGAAGCAGCGGAGAAACACGTATTACCTTTTCGAGCTTCTCACGTAGAGTGGGTGTTGGTACAGCACCCTCAACCACGTAAGAAGAACATGACCTCGCAATCGAAATCTTTCAAACCATTCAAGCTATTCTTCAGCTTCGCTTTCGCTTCATCCCTTCTTTGCAGTCCGGCACTGGCCGCCAAGCAAGTAGGCGTCCTCGAAGGGCACGTAGACAAGGCGGACAGTTTCCGCCAGCCGGTAGGACCGAGCTTGAAGCGCAATGCCAACATCAAGCCCGGCGATTCATTCGGCGGCAGTCCGTCGAGCGCTACGACGGAGACGTTTGACGCGCCCGCGGCCATGTTTGATTCCAATCAACCAGCCATACCGCGCCCGCCCTTCAACTTGCATACAGAAGATGAAGGCAATGCTGATATGAACGGTTTGCCGGGCACGCCAGCCTTCGGGCAAATGCCCATGAACAGCGGCATGCCGATGGGCGGCTCGATGCCCATGGAAGATCCGCTGCTCGCCAGGCAGAACGGTCTCCCGCCTGTGGCGATGCGCAATCCTGCCGATCCTGACGAGACGGCGGAGATGCAGTTGGCCTGGGACGAATGGCACAGACGCGTGGCCGAGGCAATCTTCATTCGCTTCGACGGTCTGGCTCAAAAGGCATTTGCAAACAGTCGTCCGCTTAACTGTCAGGTCGTCTACACCGTCCGGCGCGACCACCAGATAACCAACATCAGAATGGTGCAGAACAGCCCGAACATGATGTACAACGCCATGATCCTCATGGTGATCAAATCGATGAACGGTAATCCTATTCTTGAATTTCCCGGCGGCTCGCGGCGCATGATGGTCGAGAAGCTTGGCAACTTCACGCGGAACTGCGGCGATCAGGGATTCAAGTTCACGATCAACGACCGCGAACGCATTCGCCAGCATTAGTGTCGGAGACCCGGGATGACGAGATCTGGTCCTGTCCCTGGGGATAGGACCGCTCCCGTTTAAATCAAAATAGCTACATCCTTGCTCATAGCTGCGATAATTCATTCTGCTTCCAGTGGCAATGAGCATTTGAAACTAAAGCGCAATGGATGAGCTAAAGCGAAAGTTGATCGAGATCGTCGGTGAGGAAAACGTTTTGTCCGCACCGGAGGATTTGCTCGTTTACGAGTGTGATGCCGAAACGCTTGATCTTGCCAGACCGGAGCTGGTAGTTCTGCCCGGCAGTACGGATGAGGTTTCGCGCGTCGTTGCTCTGGCGGCGGCAAACGGCATCGCTTTTTCGCCCAGGGGTGCCGGAACCGGGCTCTCCGGCGGTGCCACCACAGTTGGTGGCGGGCTCAGTCTGGTCCTGACGCGTATGACCAGAGTCCTGTCGGTCGATCAATTCAATCGTGTGGCCGTGGCGGAGGTGGGCGCCACCAACCTGTCGATCAGCCAGGCTGCGCGCCGCTTCGGTCTTTATTTCGCTCCCGATCCCTCCAGCCAGATGGCATCAACAATCGGCGGCAATATTGCTGAGAACGCCGGCGGCCCGCATTGCCTGAAGTACGGTATGACGACTCAGCACGTTCTTGGTGCCAAAGTGGTCCTTCCCGACGGCCAGGTCGTAGAGCTGGGCGGCAAGAGCCGGGACTTGTTGAGCCTGGATTTGTTGGGATTGATGGTTGGTTCGGAGGGAACGCTGGGCGTGGTCACCGAGGCGGTATTACGTTTGATACCAGTTGCTCAATCGGTGGAAACCATGCTGGCTTATTTCCCGAGCGTCGAGGACTGCGGTCAGGCGGTATCGGATATAGTGGCAGTCGGCGTCATACCGGCGGCCATGGAAATGGTGGATCAGTTGACTCTCAATGCAGTCGAGGATCATCTGCACATGGGGTTGAAGCGCGATGCGGCCGCGCTGCTCATTGTCGAGCTGGACGGTCCGGATGTGGGCATTTCAGCCCAGAGGGAAGTAGTCGAGAAAGCGGCGCGCAACAACAAGGTCATGGGCATAACCTGGGCGAACAATGAAGCCGAGCGGCTGCGCATCTGGAAGGCGAGGAAAGCGGCTTTCGGAGCGCTTGGGCGGATCAGTCCGCATGGATATGTTCTTGATGGTGTGATACCGCGATCTAAACTCGCCGAAGCTATACGAAAGATCGCGCTCATCGGTGCCAAACACGATTTGACCATCGCTAATGTTTACCATGCCGGTGACGGTAACTTGCATCCATGCATTCTGTACCATCGTGACGACCTCGATGAGGTCCGGCGTGTGGTTATCGCCGGGCGAGAAATCCTCGAGCTGTGCGTCGACTTAGGCGGCACTTTATCGGGTGAGCACGGCATCGGCATTGAGAAGATTCTGGAGATGCCCCTGGTTTTCAGTGAGCAGGATATCGAAGCGATGAGATGGGTGAAGAATGCCTTCGATCCAGCCAATCTCGCCAATCCGGCGAAGGTTCTGCCCAACCCGAAGAGTTGCGGAGAATCAGGAGGCAGGCCGCTTCTGCGCCACCAGATTTTGACCGGCTGCTGATCCAGGCTCTATCCAAGGTTCAGCGTCAGCTCAATTGCGGCGAATTACGCCTGCCGATCGAGGAGAATTCAGAACAAGCGACTAGGAAGAAGTAATGAGCAAAGCTACTTCTTTGAGCTTGCTTTCGAATGCCGTTCTTGTCTGGATAGAATCCGAATCGACAAGATTGTCCTTCGTCTAACAATCTGGAGGGGCAAATGTCTCCGATGAAGATATCGCGCTTATTGCTCCTCTCTTACGGTATCATGTCGTTCCGACCGAAACATACGTCCCTGAGACCTCTGAATCTCAGCCCAGAATAACCATCTTGGAAGAGTAACTCGGTTTTTGGTGAGTGCCTTGGCTACACCATGAAGGCTTGCCAACCACCAGATCTATGGTAACCAGCATGGAAAGCTAGGTTTCACGGTATCGGGAAGCACTTGATACCGCGTTATTTTACATGAAATGTTGGGAATAAGTGTCCAAAAGGAGGTAATATAGGCATTTCGCCAAGCGCCTTGTTCGAGGATTGTCACATGAAAAAGCGAGCAAAAAGGAATAGCCAGGCAGTCTATGTGCAAGATAATCCAGTTAGCAAAGTGGATCCAAGTGGACTAAGGGCCGAATATCTATACCCAATTACTTGTCCCTCGTGCTGCAATGATAATTACGTCAATCCCGCTAATTGTTGGATGACGCGGCGATGGTCCGAACAACAACACCATTACAATTACACAATAGTTTTTCAACAGCCAGGACCGCGTGGTAAAGCCTGCTCGGCCTACGGGTACAACGGCTGGGATCCATTTGATTGGTCACATGGTTTTTGTAAGTGGCTTTGCAACTGATGAGCGGTTTGAACGTGCGTTGGCACCTAATCATTGTGGTTGTCTTAACTGCGTCACTAACAGCGGCTCTAGTATTTGTTTCT